>NZ_JADHZG010000001.1:1787340-2033560 GCF_027161185.1 Exiguobacterium sp. KJ 601
GCACGGAGCGTCTCTGCGATCGGGAGAAAGTATGTCGTCTCCCCATCCGTCAAAAAGGCTGCCCCGAGTGACGGGTGGATCCGTTCAATTGCGGCTTCGACGATGGTCCCGACAGACAGTTGGTCGACAAACCGTTCCTCGACTTCAAGTAATCGTTCGCCGTCCACGAGCATCGCCCGTTCGATGGAAGGTGTTCGTTCGTAGATTAGCTTCATCTGCATCACTCCTTTCGACAGAAAAAGGCAACTTCCGTTGCCTTTACGCTTTTTTCATTCCAAATTTCATCATGAGTCGTGCCCAAAAGCCGACCGGTGCCGTCTCCGTCTGAATCGACATGAGCGGGACCGATTCGCCAAGAATACGGCGCGTGATGTTCCGGTAAGCCTGCCCGGCATAGTTGTCCGGATTCATCGTGACCGGGACACCGCGGTTCGCGGCTGCGATGACTTCCTCATCGTCGATGACGACACCGAGTAAGTCAATCGACAGGATGCGCATGATGTCATCGATGTCGAGCATGTCGCCCGATTCGACGAGATGATTCTTGACTCGGTTGACAATCAGTTTAGGCGCATCGATATGTTCCGCTTGCTCGAGCATCCCGATGATTCGGTCTGCATCTTGAACCGCCGCTTTTTCAGGTGTCGTGACGACGATCGCCTCATCCGCACCGGCAATCGCGTTCATGAACCCTTGCTCGATTCCAGCAGGACAGTCAATCAAGACGAAATCATATTCCGTCTTCAACTGGTCAACGATTTCTTTCACTTGTTCAGGATTCACTGACGTCTTGTCTTTCGACTGTGCGGCCGGGAGTAAATACATCTCCTCGAAGCGTTTATCGCGGACGAGCGCCTGATTCAACTTACATTGACCCGTGATGACATCGACAAGGTTATAAATGCTCCGGTTGTCGAGACCGAGAATGATATCGAGGTTACGCAATCCGATATCTGTATCGACGAGACAGACCGAGTGTCCAGACAAGGCGAGCCCCGTCCCGATGTTGGCGGTCGTCGTTGTCTTCCCGACGCCCCCTTTTCCTGATGTCACGACGATGGCTCTGCCGTTTTTAACTTCTTTTTCTGTATGTACAGGCTCCACTACTTGCTCCATTCCACTCACCCTCTCTGTAATTCCATTGCATATGCGTCTTTCAGACCTGTCATGACGTGGCGGAGACGTGTCATCTCAATCCCATCACTCGTCTGATACGCACAACCCATCTCAATCTCAGGAAGTTCTTCCCCGTCATCGGCTGTGAGTACACGTTCGCCGATTGCTAAAAACTTCGGATGGAGCAGGCTCGCGGTGATGACCGCTTCTTCCCATCCTTCGACACCGGCGCGTACATTTCCTCGTATCGTCCCTAAACAATAAATACTTCCTGTCGCCTGGACCTCTGACCCAGGATTGATATCCCCGATCACGAGCACCGAACCGTCAAACGTCAACACTTGCCCACTCCGAATCGTCCCGCTGTGATAGTGGAATGTCTTTCTGCCGTACGTCGCTTTCGCTTCTTCTGTCAACATGACATCGCTCGACAAGTCTTCAATATAAAAAACGCCATGACGAGCGACGACCTCACGAATTTGACGTGACAGCTCCTCGTCAATATAACGAGTACCCGCGTGCAACTTCAGGGCAATCTTTCCGGACGGCGGCTCCATTTCTTGTAATGTCGCTTCTAAGTCCGTAAGCACCTCGTCGATGCCACTCTTCGGATTGAAGTGAATGGCAATGCCGTTGCGATGTCCTTTAATCGTAATGTGTCGTTTACGCTCCATCATGGCTACCCTCTTTTCGCAACAGGGCGTGTCGTCACATAACGCGTCATCGGATAATAAAGAATCACGATGGCGATGGCATTGACGAGCATCGTCCCTGGAATCTGTTCAACCAATAGTGTTTGAATCGTCATCAACGTCCCACCAATCGCCGCCATGATCCCGTAAATCGCAAAGGTGAAAACGAGAATCATAAACGTGAACGTAATGGTGACGGAGAAGAAGTTCTCACCTATATATTTTAACACGAAGCTGGCTAAGAGAGGAATGAGTGAAAAAGTAAATACATAGATTCCAATCAGGTCGGTGTAGACGATATCATACAGCAGTCCGAATACAAGCCCAAACCCGAGTGCCGTCTCCCATCGACCGTACAGACTGACAAACATCAACCCGATCAACGTCAACAAAAGAAACGGCGTGGCGTAGTGCCAAGAAAAAATCGATGCCCATGTTCCTTCAATAAGAAAAAGGAGGAACAGGGCGATGAACACTTTCATGTTACTCACCCGCTGCTCCTCCTTCCTCGGGACCCGTTAAAAACGGTTCGTCTAGTGTCCGATCAATCACGTACATTTGTGAGAACTCATTGAAGTCGGCCTCCGGTTTAATCCGGGCGACTTGTGAGACGCCATATTCATCCGTCTCGATCGATTCGATCGTACCGATGACGAGTCCAGCCGGATAACGTCCACCGAGTCCGGACGTCGATACGATTTCTCCTTCTTTCAGCTTGACGCTATTCGATACTTTCGTGAAGAACAATTCATTCGTCTCCGTGTCGAATCCGTCAACCGTCCCATACGTCGGTTTGCCGTCCGCATCTTTGACCACTGCCGAGACGTTGTTCGTCCGGTTGTTGTCGCTGAGCAGTTGAACTTGCGACGTATAGGCACTCGTCTGAATGACACGACCGACCATCCCGCTCGCTGCGGTCACGGCCATGCCCTTTTCAACGCCGCGTTCTGAACCGACGTTGATGGTGACGTAGCGTTGCCAATCGTTCGGTGTCCGACCGATGACCTCCGCCGGAATGAGGTCGAAGTCACGTAACGACTCGTCTCTTGCTTCGACCATCTTTCGAAGCTCCTCATTCTCACGGCGCAAATCATCCGCTTCAACCGATACCTCGGCGTACTTCGCCAAATGTTCTTTCAGCTGGCGGTTCTCTTCGTAGATATCGCGGACATCTGAGATGGACGAGACCGTTGAGTCCATCCACCCGATTGGTACCGCGAACACTCGCTGGAACGTGCCGACCACATCACGCGTGACATCTTGGTACCAGGCTGATTCCGATCGTCCTCGAATCGAAACACCTAAAATGACGAAAAACAAGATCAGTACAATTAGCGTGATGATGAGCTTTTTATTACGTACGAATCGGCTCATCGTGTCTCACCTCTCATCGACGTGACGAGATGCCTGATTTCGAACGGAGGACGTCCATCATTTCAAGAGATTTTCCAGTCCCGACCGCTACGCAGTCGAGTGGCTCATCCGCAACGAGTGTCGGGATGTGTGTCTCGTCTGAGATCACGTCGTCCAAGTTTTTGAGGAGGGCGCCGCCGCCAGTCAAGACGATTCCGCGGTCCATAACGTCAGCCGCAAGCTCTGGAGGAGTTTGCTCAAGCGTTTGCTTGACCCCTGCTAAAATCGCTTCGACTGTATCAGAAAGAGCTTCACACACTTCTGCAGACGTGACTTCGATTTGTTTTGGAAGTCCTGTTACGAGGTCGCGACCACGGATTTCCATCTTCTCCGCTTCGTTCGATGCATCGATGCGCGCCGAACCTACTTCCATTTTGAGCGTCTCAGATGTACGCTCCCCGATCATGAGGTTGTACTTGTTCTTGATGTAACGAATAATGGCATCATCCATTTCGTCACCACCGACACGAATCGATTGGCTTGTCACGATGCCGCCGAGTGAGATCACTGCGACTTCGGTCGTACCGCCACCGATATCGACGACCATCGAGCCAGTCGGTTCCCAAACTGGGAGGCCTGCACCGATTGCTGCCGCGAACGGTTCTTCAATTGTGTATGCTTCACGAGCGCCTGCTTGTTTCGCAGCGTCTTCCACGGCACGTTTTTCAACAGACGTGATACCGCTTGGGACACAAATCATGACGTTCGTCTTCGATGAGAACAAACCGCCTTTTGATTTTTGAGCTTGCTCCATGAAGTATTTGATCATCGTCGCTGTCGTTTCGAAGTCAGCGATGACGCCGTCTTTCATCGGACGACGTGCAGAGACGTTCCCCGGAGTACGTCCAATCATATCTTTGGCCTGATTACCAACGGCCTCAATTCTACCGGTATCTGTGCGGAACGCCACGACGGACGGTTCACGAACAACAATTCCTTGACCCTTTACATAAACGAGCGTGTTAGCCGTTCCAAGGTCGATTCCGATCTCTCGGTTAAAACTACGAAACATAGGTGTTGCTCCTCTCTTCATTACACTATTTTTTATTATAACGGAAAAATCATGTTTGAAAACGTTCATTCGATTACAGGTTATTTACAATAACCGCATCTCAGTCCTGTCTCACCGTCTATTAGTTTGCCTTCTTTTCGGCAAAAAGGCAAATCAAAAAAGCAGACGCAAGTGAGCGTCTGCCTAAGGAGAGAACGGTTACAATCCCGGTTGGAGCGGAAGCAGTAACATCGCTCCGTAAAAGAATACCGAGAAAATCAACACCGGCCGAAAGAAGCGGGATGGCTTGAGTCGGGTCGCTCCTGCCAAAAAGCTCGATGTCGTCACGACGAAAAGGTAGATCCCGATATACATGATCAGGAGACGGACGAGTACCGTCCAGATGCCGAGTTGATCGAGTTCATTGAAAGAGAGCACAATCATACCGAGAAAAGCGATGAGCGATAGAACCCCTACGCCGACACCGACGAGCGGCGAGACGCGGTCGAGCCAGTGGTCCTGATTGAACCGCATAAACAGCGCTGTGCTCACAAATAAAAACAGGATGAACACAACGATAGAGAAGATGGTTGGTTCTAGATGTATGTAACTCACAAAAAGCGATAATCCGACCATCAGTATCCAAATTATTTTTTCCATAAAAACACCTCATTTGTTTTCTAATCAACATCTAGATTCGATTAGAGAAAACTATCTTCATTCAGACAATTCATTCGAATGTTGTGATTTCTCTTTTCCTTCGTGAAAAATCATGCAAAGAGCTAAAATCAAACAAATTAATCCGCCTAACCCAGTCGTGATCAAGGACAATTGCTCATCAAAAAAAGCTTTAATAACTCCTAAGAAAATGAGAAACACCCAACCAACCACATTCCATATTGTAATACGCGACATTCGGTAACCTCCTATGTACAAACTCATGCATCATTATTTCTACTCTCTTCAAATTCTACATCTCCATTTACCTTTTTCCAACTATATCCAAAATTTAATGGGGTTAAAGTGTCAAATTAATGAATGACCCCAACACCTATTACTACTACCGAGTATCGAACGGCTCCATAGCTCTAGAATCTTACACGGACGAGAACAAAGAAGAACATGTATCACCTTAGTCCATCAGTTTTTTCTATTCATTGTATTCTAGACTTCTATGAAAATGTGAACGAAATCCAAAAAAGCAGACATCATGATGCCTGCTCTCTACTCCTTACCCATTCATATATCCCCGCTGCTTCATGCTGACGTAATGGTCTTCCCCAATGATGACGTGGTCGAGACAGGCGATGCCGACGATATTGCCTACTTCGACCAATCGCTCGGACACCTCGATGTCCTCCCGACTCGGGGTCGCGTCCCCACTCGGATGATTGTGCACGGCGATAAAGCACGCCGCCGACAGCTTGAGCGCCTCACGAAAAACATCGCGCGGGTGCACGATCGAGGAGTTGAGCCCTCCGACGAAAAGCGTCTTCCGAGCGATCAGTTGGTTCTTCGTATTCAAATACAAACAGACGAAATGCTCCTGATTCAACAGTCTCAATTCATCCCGCAACAACTCATAGGCGTCTTGCGGCGAACGAATCGTCGGCATACTCGCTTTCGGTTCCTCGACGTATCGAATCCCGATTGTGAACGCGGCGAGGAGTTGCTCCGCCTTCTTCTTCGTCATCCCTTCGATTTTACATAAATCGTGAACGGACGCTTGTGACAGCGCCCGTAACGTCGGGTAGACGTCCGAGATACGACGAGCCGTCTCCATCGGGTCTGGTCCCCGTCCTCCGATTTGAAGCAATCTGGCGATGGCGGTCTCTACACTACGGTCAAGCACCATGGTCATTCCTTCACCTACTTTCAAGTTCACAGGAAGCGAGGCGTCACCCCATGCCGGTCGAGCGTCTTGACGAGCGGATGGATCGGCAATCCAACGACATTATAAAAATCCCCTTCGATTCCTTCGACGAAGAGACCACCCGATCCTTGAATCCCATACGCACCCGCCTTATCGTAGGGCTCTGTCGAATCCAAATAATCCGCTAGCCAGGTTTCAGGAATCTCAGCGAACGTCACACGCGTCGTCGTGACGAACAAATCTTGGGACTTACCGATGATGCTCACACCCGTCAGCACTTCATGGGTCGAACCGGATAATCGTTCAAGCATCCGTTTCGCATCCTCCCGGTCTGTCGGTTTCTCTAAAATGATGCCGTTCAAGACGACGACCGTGTCCGCGCCGATGACGATGGCATCACGGTGATGCCTTGCCACGTCCATCGCTTTCTCCCGGGCCAGACGAGCGACGTAATCACTCGGTGTCTCCCGACCGTCCGTCCCTTCCGTCACGGTAGATGGGATGACCTCATGTTTGATTCCTGCTTTCGTCAATAGCTCGGTACGTCGCGGTGACATCGAGGCGAGAATGACACGCTTCTGTGTTGAATTCATTGTATCGACTCCTTCTCTTCTTCTAAAACGGCGTTCCTTCCCGTTTCGGTCTTCACTGTTGATTGTAGGCAACGTGCCTCCTAAACACAATTACCCGCGACGAAAAACACGCCCCTTCAATTGCGAAGGGACGTGCCGACTTATGGTGTCGTATAGTCGTATACCGGGATATCCTTTTGCTCAAACGCCGGTTCCGGAATGTATCGGTCTGGAACGAGTTGGTCGAGGTCCGGACGATAGAAGGCATCAAGCTCGACTGTAAACTCGAGCGACTGCACTTCTTCGACCGTATTCGGTCCCGTCTCGGCAGGTCCGGTAAATTGAACCGTCCGTAACACGTGAATCCGATTCATCGACTCGATCGACTCCAAGAAGGAGACGAGCGCTTCATACGTCTCTGCTTGCAAGTTGACCGTTGAACGGACCGTAGAAGCGTTGACAGGTGCAACGTCCGTTGGTTCAGCTGGTTCATTCGTCGCACTCACATCAGCCGGATTGAACGGCTCGACCGTTTCCGGCACTTCTGACTCAGCCACAACGCCATCCGCAAATGCGATACTTGTCACATTGACACCCGCAAGAAGACTTGCCTGCGACAACGCCTCAACGACCGTGTCGAGGGCAGGAACTGTTGGAACCCGTGTCTGAAGCGTCTGAGAGTCCGCTACATCAACGGCTTTTCCTTCTTGGCGCAATAACTCCAGTTTTGTTTGTTCGAGCGAGAGGTCGCGTTCAAGCGCTTCGACCTCTCCTTGTTTGACGTAATACGTATAGCCAAAGTAAGCCGGTGCGATGATTGCGGCAAGGAGGCAAATCGCAAATAACGCGTAGATTGTCGAACGTTTCATTGACTCACCACCTCCTCATCCGTGTCCTCTTCCTCTGTCAACTCGTCTTCCACGTCTTGGAACATGAACGTAAACTCTCCGATATAGCGTGGAAGCGGATCTTCTTCTAATGAGTTTTCCTCTTCTTCTGCATCCACATCCGCTTTCAACTCCGTCGTCACACCGAGGAGTTTGACGTCGAGGAACCGCTCATCGGTCATGAGAGAGCGCTGGAATGCGTTCAAGTCTTCTAACGTCTCGAATTGAGTTCGGACGCTCATGATGGAGCCATCCGCGTAGTTATACGTCAAGACGTAGCCAGTAGGCGGCAACTGCTCAGTCAACGCGCGCAGTGCTGGGACCGCATCCTTTTCCATGTCGGTCAACGCCGTCACGGTTTGGTCGAGCGAGAGCACTTGTTGCGCTTTCGAATTCACTTGTTCGGTTTGGTAAATTTGAACGAGCTGTAACTCTTCTTCGATTCGCGTCTGTTCTGCCTCAAGTTGGCCGACCTCATAGTACAAGTATCCGGCTGCCCCTCCTCCGAGGAGAAGGGCGACGAGACCTGTCACGATTGGCCATCGGAGCGTCACGTCCGTCGAATTGATGAAGTTCGTGTCCCGATCGCGTTGAAGCATCGCCATCCCGAGGAGTGGCAACATTTGATGCGATAACGGTGTCCCGTGGGCGATGGCGAGCGGTTGCTCGACGCGCGTCACAGAGACGAGTGATTCAGACTGAATCATACGGACGAGGTCATCGACTTCCGGGACAGTTCCCGAAACGTATAACTCATCGATAGCCCGACCGTCCGTCCGCAGAGAATACCGATAGAAGTCGAGGAAACGAGCGAGTTCGTTCAACCAGTCATCCAACTGATTGGCCTTCATCTCACCGGTCCCATCATATGTATAGGTCACGACACCATCTTTCGTCCCGACTTGATACGGGAGGTCCAGTTCAATCGAGCGGATGAAACGGATCTGCCCTTCCTCAAGGACGAGCAATTGATGTGAAAACGGCGTGATATGCCAGAGTAATGTCGATTGAAGCGGATCAATCTCCGATAAACGTATGACCCCATTGGCGACCGCGACAGAACGTGGCGTGATTTTCTTCAACGCTAGACCACGTTTTTTCATGTACGCACGGAGCGACTTCGTCAATTCAATCGAAACGGCATGCAACATGACGTCCGTCTTGACCCCATCTTCTCCTAACACTTCGTAGTCGAACGACACGTCATCGAACGGCAAGATGATCGAGCTCCCGATTTCCATGAAGAGATAGCCACGAATCTCGTCCTTCGGAATCGAAGAAGGAATCTCGACTTTCCGTGACAACACTTCGGTCTCGTCCAATGCCACCGCACACGTCATCCCGCGTCGCACTTTCAACTTGCGACAGAGTTCATCGAAAGCGAGACTGAACGCCGTCTCATCGAGAATCTTCCCTTCTCCATACGCATCTTTTGCTAACTGAACCGAGGCGCTTCGTTTGAACACCCCTTGTTTGATGACGGCCCCGTGGATGCTGAGCGCATCAAACGAAAAATACGTGACCGTCCCTTTCTCTATCCCACGACTCATGATCGTTTCCCCCTACATCAACTCAAAATACCAATCAAAAAAACTTTCACTAAACCAAAACGTCAACATCGTCCCGAGCGCAATCGACGGGACAAACGGAATCGGTTGCTTTCGCCCGATTTTTTTTGTGATCATCAACCCGATCCCGACAATTGCCCCAATCAAACTCGATAGAAACAAGGCGACGAGCACGTCACGCGGACCGAGCACAAGACCAATCATAGTAAACAATTTGACGTCCCCTGCCCCAAGTCCCCCTTTTGACACGAAAAAGACGGTCGCTAGGAGCGAAAATCCGAGCAACGCCCCTACAAGTGGCGTCCACCAAGATGCCCCTGTCAGATAGGTGAGGAGGAGTAATACCGGTGCCGTGAATTGCAAGATGACATTCGGCACGAGCATCGTCGATAAATCAGACATCGCCAAAGCGAGTAAGGTCGACAAGAAAGCGAACGCGAGAAGCGTCGTCACACTAAATCCGTAGAGTGAAAAGCTATAGCCATATCCAATGGCTCCAAGTAATTCAAAGATCGGATACGTCGGCGCGATCCGCTCGCCACACCCGTGACATCTGCCTCTTAAGGCGAGATAGCCGAAAATCGGGATGAGTTCCCACGGTGATAATTCGTGACCGCAAGACGGACAATGTGACCGCGGCGTCACAATCGATTGCTGACGTGGCACGCGGAGCCCGACGACGTTGGTGAACGATGTGATGACCGCCCCGAGGACGATGCTATATAGGAATCCAATCGATTCAATCAAGGAAGGACCCTCCTTTTGTCAGTATATGCCAAAAATAGAAAACCGGCTAGGCTGAGCGAGTGCCCAGCGCCAGCCGGAGGGATGTTTTGCTTTACACCTTATTTAACATCATCTTTATCTAAATCACCACTTGCAATCGTTCCAGCTGCTGTAGCCGCAGTGCCAATATCTTCTGCTCCATCTAGCCATACTTGGTACTTGTATTTATTGTTTGTACCTTTAGAAACATAAACAACACCATTTGTATAATTTGTGCCAAATGGGTCTTTCATAGTATCAATCATATTCGAACCATCTACCTCTGTAGCACCTGGCGCTCCAACAAAACGAATTACCGTTCCGTCAGCAACGTCATTCGAAGCAACATACAACTTCGCCGCACTAACCATTTGTTTCGCATCGGCGACCATTGCATCTTTCTTCGAGTTCTCGATGATTCCACCAATCGCAACGACTGCGATGGCTGCGATAATTCCTAAAATAACGACGACGACGAGTAACTCGACAAGTGTGAGCCCACGCTCATCTTTTAACTGTTTGGCATCTTGCCAAATCATTTTCAACTTCTCTACCATAATTCATTCTCCCCTTTTACGTAATGTGCTGTGTGTAAACTAGATAAATTACTTTAGACCTAATATAGAAGTAGAACAATTTTACTATACCTTCTAAATATAGTATTGAAAAGGTATATTTTCAAAAGCTTGCATATTGCTTTACTGATTCTGAATATCACCATAGATTTGGAACATCGGTACGACGATCGAGATGACGATGACCCCGACGACACTTGCCAATACGACGATGAGAAGCGGCTCGATAATCGACTTCAAACGGTCGGTTGTCGTCTCGACCTCCGTCTCATAAAACTCAGCGACTTCGTTCAACATCGAATCCAAATCACCGCTCTCTTCCCCGACGGCGATCATCTGAGTCATGAGTGCCGGGAAGTTCGCATTTCGCATGAGCGGCTCGTGAAGCGGGACCCCTTGCGCCATCATGTCACGTGCCTCCGTCAGTCCTTTCCGGATGACGCGGTTCGATACGATACGTTCGGTGATTTCAATCGCCGTCAAAATCGGGACGGCCGCTTGTAGAAGGACCGCTAAACTTCGCGTTAGCAATGCAATCTGAGATTTCATCACAATCGTTCCGAAAATCGGCATCTTCAATAGCAAGCCATCGATGACGAACCGTTCCCGGTCCCGCTTCAACATCCAGGTGAAGGTGAGAACTCCAAGAATCGCGAGTCCGAGTAACAACCACCAGAAGGCCGCGATGAAATCGGAGACCGCGACTACAATGCGCGTGATGAGCGGAAGCTCACCGCCGAGTTGACCAAAGATGCTCGCAAACGTCGGGACGACGTTCACCATTAAAAAGGCGACCACGCCGATGGCGACGATGGAGACGACCAACGGATACGTGAGGGCAGAAATGACCTTCCGCTTCACATCATATTGTTTTTGAAGTTGGAGCCCGATTTGATCGAGCGCCTCCTCCAAGTTCCCGCTCGTCTCCCCGGCAAGTGCCATCGAACTAAAGAAGTTCGAAAAGACGCGTGGATGTTTTTTGATCGCCTCGGAATAGGCAATCCCTTCCTTCAAATCATCCTCGACTTGACTCAGTGCTTTCTTCAATACGTTCGACTCGGTCTGTACCCGTAAGATTGAAGTCGCACGAACAATCGGGACACCCGCCCGGATGAGCGTCGCGAACTGACGGACGTACATGATCAAGTGTTCGATTTTGACTCGTTCTGGCAGCAAATTGACCTCTTTGTTCAGTCCGGTCGATTCGAGCTCGGCCAAGTCCGTTACGAGAATAGATTCTTGACGCAACTTTTCTTTCGCTTCCCGAAGCGAGACGGCCGTGACGCGACCTTTCTTACGCTTCCCGTTCAGGAGCTTTCCTTCATACTGAAATATCGCCATCACTCATCACCTCATCTCTTCTGTCGGGACGGCGTTCGGATTGATGATCCCTTGCCGAACAAGTTGTTCGATGGCAGCATCCATCGACTGCATCCCGTGCTGGCGACTCGTCTGGATGACGGTCGGCAACTGGAACTCTTTTTCATTTCGAATCAAGTTGGCAACAGCCGGATTCCCTAACATGATTTCCATGGCGGCGACGCGTCCTTTCGGCACATCAACCCGTGGAAATAACCGTTGACTCACGACACCGAGTAAGACGTTCGCGAGTTGTGTCCGGATTTGGTCCTGTTGCTCAGCTGGGAACGCGTCGATGATTCGACTCACCGTCGACATCGCACTCGATGTATGGAGCGTTGCCATGACGAGGTGCCCCGTCTCTGCGGCGGTCATCGCCGTCGAGATGGTCTCCAAGTCACGCATCTCCCCGAGCAGAATGACGTCAGGGTCTTGCCGTAAGGCGGCCCTTAGACCACTCACAAATTTCATGACGTCAGAGCCGATTTCCCGTTGGTCGACAATACTTTGGTCGTGGGAATGTAAATACTCGATCGGATCTTCTAGCGTGATGATTCGTTTTCGCTGCGTCCGATTGATTTCATGAATCATCGCCGCGAGCGTCGTCGATTTCCCTGAACCCGTCGGACCCGTGACCAAGATGAGACCATGTGGTTTCTCAATCAGACGCTTCAGTACCGTCGGCAGATTGAGTTCGTTCAAGGTCGGGATTTCCCCGGAAATGGACCGGAACGCGATGGCAATCGTGCCTCGTTGATAATAGGCGTTGACCCGGAAACGGGAGACACGTGGGACGCCGAACGAGAAATCAAGATCTCGTTCATGCTCGAGACGTTCGCGCATATCGTCGGTCATGATTTCTTTTAAATATCCTTCGAGATGGTGCGGCAATACCTTCTCCTCGCCCATCGTAATAAGACTCCCGTCTACTCGAATGATCGGAGGAGAACCGGCTGTCAGATGAATATCCGAGGCACGTTTCTCGACCGCATTCGTCAAGATGGTTTCGATCGATTGATTAATCATAAGCATTCTCCGTAATGACCGTTCGCAATATTTCCTCGGTCGTCGTCAAACCGGCGGCGACTTTTTCTAATCCGTCCTCAAGCAGGAATGTCGCTCCTTGTGACTTGGCATAGTCGACCATCTCAGACTCGGTCGCCTGGTTCATGATCATCCGGCGCAAGCCTTCATCAATCGGGATGACTTCGTGAATGGCGAGGCGCCCACGGTACCCTGTGAAGTTGCATGACGAGCATCCTTTTCCCCGAACGATGTGGTCGATGTGTACACCCTCTGCGTCGAACAGGCTACGTTCACTCTTCGATACCGGTTCGACTTGACCACAGTCACGACAGACGCGTCGAACGAGTCGTTGTGCCACGAGTCCCGTCGTCGAAGCGGCGACGAGGAACGGCTCAACCCCCATATCGACGAGACGGGTGATGGAGCTGATTGCTGAATTCGTATGTAGCGTTGACAACACAAGGTGACCGGTGAGCGAGGCACGAATGGCAATCTCAGCTGTCTCCGTATCCCGAATCTCTCCGACCATGACGATGTTCGGGTCTTGACGTAAAATCGAACGAAGCCCTGACGCGAACGTCAAGCCGACTTTCGAGTTGACCTGAACCTGGTTGATGCCGTCAAGTTGATACTCGACCGGGTCTTCTACCGTAATGATGTTTTTCGTTTCATCATTCAGTTCTTTTAACGAAGCATACAATGTCGAGGATTTCCCTGAACCGGTCGGACCGGTGATCAAGATAATTCCATTCGGACGTTTCAGCATGTCACGGTACGCCTGTTCGTTTCGTTCGCCAAATCCGAGTTTCGTCAAATCGGTCAGTCCTTGAGATGAGTCGAGGACCCGAATAACGATTTTCTCTCCATACATCGTCGGGAGCGTCGAGACGCGGAAATCATAGGCGCGATTGCGTAGCGTGTACTTGATCCGTCCATCTTGTGGCAGACGACTTTCTGTGATGTCGAGGTTACTCATGACTTTGAGACGCGTCAGCATGACGCTCTGAATCTTCTTCGGATAAACGGTTTCTGTGCGTAAATCACCATCAATCCGAAAGCGGACGTGAAGTTGTTTCTCATGCGGGTCGAAGTGAATATCCGAAGCGCGTTGGTCGATGGCGCTTAAGAACAACTGGTTCACGAGGCGGATAATCGGTGCATCGTCTCGACTGACAGATTCCTGTCGCTCGATTTCCGGGGCATCTTCTTTTAAAATTTCGACGAGCGAGTGATCCATCTCATAGTATCGACTAATCGTCTTTCGAATCTGTTCTCTCGTTGCGATGCCAATCTCGATGTTCATCCCTGTCTGAAGACGGACGTCATCAATGGCAATGAGATCGAGTGGGTCGGCTGTCGCCACATGTAACGTATTGCCGTTCAACTCAAACGGCATGATATCGTGTTTTTGTGCCAATGCTTTCGGTACGAGCTTCGTGACCGTCACATTGATGTCGTAGGAGTACAACTCAATGATCGGCACATGCAGCTGTTCATGAATCATTTGAATCAACTGTGTCTCGGTAATATGGTTTAGTCGAATTAAGGCATCCCCTAGTTTTTCTCCGGGACGCTTCTGTGCAAGCGCCTCATCGAGCTGACTCGTCGTAATGAGCGCAGCCTCGATGAGCATCTCACCTAATCTTCGTTTCGTTCGTCTCACGTTACTTCACCATCCTTTGAGGAGCCTCCTCCTGCTCGGTCTTGTCGTTCCGTTCTTCGACAAAGACGCTCGCAGCCACTCCTCCAATCAATGCAACGATAAGAATCACCCATGCCCACCATGTTTGAACGAGTGATTCTTCTACCATCAAATAGACGCCACCAGACAGAAGGGCAGTCCACAGGCTGATGACAAGCTTCGTTTCACGTTTTCTCGTCATCGGAACGGATAAAGCGAACAGTGTCAATGTGGCGAGTACCCAAAAGCCGAGTAAAATCAAATAGCCGATCATCCCACTGCCTCCTCTTCTGCAGGTTCTTCTAATACGGGCGGTTCTGCCTCAAATGGGTCGTCGTTCGAATCATTCGGGAACGGGTCTTCTTCCTCGTCCTCATCCGGGAATGTCGGGATGACCGGTTCGACCGGATCCGGTGGCGGAAGCGGAACGGAACTCTTCGTCACGATTTCCGGTGTCGGTGCATAAAAATCAAACCCGAGTAATTCCAACGTCTCCCCTTCTTCAGTCACAGTGACCCGGTAGAGCTTACCTGACTGTCCATCTTGACCTGACTGGGTGACCGATGAACTGCCTGACGGGAGCGAAGATGAGAAGCGCACGACTTTTTGATGCGGTACCGTCTTCACTTCTTCAACTCTCGCTTCGAAAGCGGCGTCAAAAGGTTGACCGAGCAATTGAACCGTCACAGAACCCCCTTCATCCAAGACGAGGATGGCATATGATGTGTCTTCTCGGTTTTGAACAGCAAAGTTCGAGCGCTCATCTACTTTCGTGTCATAGCCTAGCTCCACCCCGGAAGGAAGTGTTTCGTGAGGCACACGTTCGAGAATGGCGAACGGTGTCGCCGCAAATAGGCGATAGAATGAAGACCCTAGTGTCGTGAGCGCTTCGTAATCTTCTCCGAACGATTTGAGACTAAAGATGTCTCCCGCTGCCATCTCGAATCCGTTCATTCGATCAAGGGCTGACTGCATAGCCGGTGTCGGGCTCACAGTGAACGAGGCGACGACTTCATTTTCTGCCGCGACTTGCTCTAATGTCACAGATGACTCCAACATCGATGCGGCATCCATCAACGCCGGGGCAATCATCGTCAGCGTGACGGGTTGACCTTCGAGATAAGGCTCGACTTTCGTTTCATCTACGGATGTCAACAGCGGATAGTCACCTGTATCTTTAATGGAGTCTAACGTATTCGATACATCGAACGTCACGACCTCTTTTCCAATCTCCATGACCGTCCCATCCATCAAATTGATTGAAAAGGGTGTCGTATTAAAATCTTTAATCGCATTATCGAGACGAACGTCCGCTTCTTCTTTCGTCATCCCTGATACGTCGACACCTGCGACCGTCGTATCTTCCGTCGTATCTTTTTTATATGTAGCACTCGACTCAGCAGACGCATCTAAGTAATTGACGAGTCCAATCGTCGGTAATGTCACGAGTACGACGAGTCCAATCAAAATGATAAGATGCATCCCATACCGCTTCATGTAAAATCCCCCCGTGTCTAATCCGACTTCTATTCTATATATCCGTTCAGCGTATAACTTTAGTATAATATGTATTGTACAAAAAATAACATTTAATTCAGTATTGCATACGTTATTTTCCGATTGTTTTACTTTTTTTGAATAGGAGGTCAATGTCTTGTCGCATTCCGAAAAAGGTTTTACGCTCGTCGAAGTGCTCGTCTCCATCGTTGTTCTTTCAATTGTCTCATTCTCTTTACTTTCGATTTTCAGCCAAAGTTTGAAGACGACACACGACAGCCTCAATCAAACGATTGCGAACCAAGTGGCGCAAAACACATTACATACTCTAAATCGACGGGCCGCGTCCGTTGATAAACCGCTCGAACTGCGTCAATTGTTGAATCGGGACGGGATCAGCTCGACGTGCGACTTTTGCGAAGATACCCGAATCCATGGGGATACGTATATCGCAACCATTCAATCGCTGTCCACTTCACCCGGACATACAATTGAAGTTGAAATTTCGGTGACGACCGACCGTTTGCAAACGCCCGTCACCTTGAGAGGAGTCATTTCGAATGCGACATTGCGCGAACCGTTCCCTGAAACGGCTGTCCCGACAACTGACTGAGATGGAGAAACGTGAAGACGGCTTCACGCTCGTCGAGTTGCTCGTCACAGTCGTCGTCGCTTCGATTTTAAGTGGCGTCATCATTACGGCCTTTATCACTGGAACGCTCGGTTTTCAAATGACGAACGAGACGAGTGACCTTCGAAGCGAGGCCGACTATTTGATTGCCTCCGTGCTCTCTGACGTGAACCGGACCGAATTCGACGCCGTGACGGAAGTGGACGGCTCGTTTCAATTTTATCGATTGTCCGCTCCAGACATATCGGAAGCCGGAATGATTTACCGGGAGGCGGGATACGTGCCGACCGACTTGGTTCTCTCAGAGGATTCGTTTACGCCTTCTAATCCACAAATCACAGTCGAACGGATGACCATCCAGTTAAAAGATCCCGTGTTCGATCCGAGACGCCCGACTTACATGACCGGTGGACTCATCGAAATCGAGATGGATTTGACTCAATCAAACAATCCCGATTCTGTTACGACATTTGAAAGCTCCATCCCATTCTAAGAAAGGAGGCATCCTGATGCGAAAACGTGAAGACGGATATGTCCTCGTGCTTGTTCTCGTGACGATGGCGGCTCTCGCCGTCCTCTCGCTCGCCGCCATGCAAGTCAACTTGGCGTCGAATAAATTGACGGTCATCCGTACGGAAGATACTCAACTGAATGAAGATGCGAAAAGCGCACTTCGCCTCATCGCCGATGAGGTTCGGACACAGTTCCCGCTTCACGGAGAAGCGGAAGTCCCGACTCATATGGAATCGGAAGCGGCATTCCAAAGCAAGGTTCAGTCGCTCATCGTCAGTGACGAACCGTTCACGGCATTGACTACGGATAGTGAGGTCCGCTATTCCATCGAGCTGAAGAAAGATGCTACAGATACCGCCATTCAGACGGCGCCGTTCACGACGATTCTCCAAGTGAACGTCACGGCATCGCGACAAGTGAATCCGGAACAACCGATGCTTACCGTTGAATACACGCAAGACTTATACTTGACGGCTCTCCCGTCCTTTTTATACTACGTCCTCGGGTCCGACCAACAGTTGGACGTGAACGGCATGCCGACGATTCAAGGAAATATCTATTCAGGTGGTCCTCTCGCTTTCATGCGTCAAGCGAACTTCCAATTAAATGGTGTGGCGAAGCAGATTGAAAATGTCGATTCCAGTCGTCTTCACCTGAATGGCCGAATCGATTTAGTCGAATTGAGCGATTGCTTGAGTTGCCAGCAAGAGAACTACTTCACGGTAGGTCCGGAACAAGCTGGCGAGAAGGCAGACGCCGGGGTGTCCCCGAGTCGCTTTTCTCCATTCCAATACGACTACTCAATCATCGAATTTTTAAATCGACGACTCGACACACCGCTCGCATACACAAATGACGTCGATTCAATAATCTTTGAAGAAGGTCTGATTCGCTCGACCAATCAAGTGTTCGAACTCGAGCGCGTGCTCTCGGAAGATGGGACATCGATTATCGAACGCCCGACTTCGTACTTACGGGCGGATGCCTACAACGCCCTCACCGACCCGACCATCGTGACATTACCGGATGCCATTTCGGATCGCGCCATGTATGTCACGGAATCCATCACCGAGTCGAATGCCCCGCTTCTTTTCGACGGGGACGTCGTCATTGAATCACTCGAGAAGCTGACGATTGCACGGCCACTGATCGTACGTGGTGACTTGACCATTAAAGGGAACGTCTCCTTCAGTTCGACAGTCTACACGCTCGGTGATACGTTCATCGACCGAGCCAATATTCTTCCGATTGATGCAGACAAAGGGAACTCACTCATCCTGTTATCCAAAGGAAAGATTCTGTTGAACCGAATCAACGAGTTTGATGACACTCCGACGACGCTCCAGGCGTTCATGTATAGTGACTCGAACGAACCGACCTATGTGTATGCGGTCGGATCTATTCTCGAAGTCAACGGAGGTCTGTACAGTAAAGGACCACTCGAAGTGAACGTCTTTAGAGGGGAATTTACTGGGGGCAACGGCTTAAGCCCAGCTGAGAACTTCGACCGTCAAGTTCCAGCTCACGAGGCCGAAAAGTCTCGATTGAAACTGACGTATAACGATGCCGTGTTCAATCAATTGGAAACACTCCCTGTCACGAATCAACTTCAATTCTTCGTCAGTCATCCCGTTCAATTGAAATGAACTCAAAAAATCGGCTTCCTCTCTGATTGAGAAGAAGCCGATTTTTTTAGTTCCCCATCTTTAGAATGAGGTCCGAGTTGTAGTCTTTGGCCGTCTGTTCCATTTCCTTTGTCCATTGCGCACCGTTGTCGAGAAGCAGTTGCGTCAACTCGACTTGATTGTGACGAACCGGCTGCAATAACACCGATTCAGGATCTTGAATCGCATAGCCTTGCCCGAGTAGTTCTTTGACCGCATCGAGATTCAATGAGTCGACCGCAATCCCAAGGAGTCGTTCATCTTCAATGTAACGCATCGCCAGCTTCCATTGATCCGGACTGCCGTTCGCACTGAACAATGGTGTGATGACGGGCATCCCTTCCACTTCTTCGAATGGGTCAAGTCCTTGCTCGAAGTATGCTTCAATCACGTCTAGAGGTGCGAGCGTCACTGCTGTGGCGAATTGCTCGGCTGTCGGCACAACTTTTTTGTCTTCTAGAACAAGTCGGACGGCCTCCCATTCTTCCCTTGCCTGTAAATCTGTCAATTCTTCTTCTGTCACCGAAGAGCGTTGACTCACTTCTTTCACTAACTCGTCACCGGATAACTGCGAGAGCTCGGGTTGGGATTGACTCCAGTACAGGAGCCCTCCCAATCCGATGACGAGAATCAATCCGGTGATGCCAATCATTATTCGCTTGCGATTCATCATTCGCCAACTTTCTGCCATTCACTTAATAACGGTCATCATCCTGTCCCGAGGCATTCGTTTGGATGATGCGTACATAAAACGTGTCCTTCACGGCTTCAAACGGTTTTCCAGCCGGAAGCGTCGTGTAGACTTCCACTTTCGCCACACCAGGTTTCACTGGAATCAACTCTTTTCCTGATCCACTCACTTGAACATATTCTTCGCCGGATACAATCTCCATGCGATAGTCACGCCAAGTCGAAGTCGTAGGCCAGTACTCAAGAAGAGGTAGTCGTGGTGCCGTCCCTTCACCAATATTGATTGTCATGTCTTTTGACATCAATTGGTTCGGGTATTCGTTGACACGGACAATCGACGTGTTCGAACGAATGTTTCGTAACGCATTGTCATCGAATGTCGTCTGAATTGGAATGTCAGTCACGACACCATTATTTCCGTAACCATGGTTGGCACGTAATTCATATCCTGTCGCACTTTGTGTCACCGTCAAAGCAGATGGGATGGACCCGATTCGTTCAAACGGAATGGATACGGTTGGTGTTGAGGTCACTTGAATCGAGGCGACTTCGTTCACGCGTTTTTCTTCATCCAAACTATCCCATACCCAAAGGTCGAGTTGGCTCGGCGTTTGGCTCAAGGATGGTGCCTTGACTTGGATGGTAAAGACGGTGCTCGAAGTAGCGATATTCAAGCCACCGAAGAGGTCACCGACATCCACAGTCGCCTTAAACTGAGTCGTACCCGGTTTCAGTCCAATGATGTTCAAGTTGTTGCCAACTTGTTCAAACTTCACACTATCCCCAGATTCGACGACATAGCGAACCGACTTGTATTGAGCCGTTTCGGGCATGATTTTTGGTGTGACCGTAGTCGTTTGACCGACATACAACTCTTTCGACTGAATAGTAAGTTGCTCAGGCGGACTGATTACATTGACTTTCGACTCCGCTACGACAAGGGGTCTCTTATCGCCCGGATCGATTGTCAATCGCAACTTCGCAGTTCCTGTTTTCAAACCGGTCACAATCGCATTGTTCCCTTGGGTGACGAGTCTCGCGACACCGTTCGCATCGACGATTTCCCACTTCAAGCTACTCCATTTCGGGTTCGTAAAGGTGTTGCCTTTCGCATCCGTGATGGTCGGACTCACAATCTGCTGTGCTCCGATTTGTAAGGTGACGTCAGGAATCTTTGCTTCATACGCATACGGCGCCCCGATATTGATCAGCAAGTCTGGGAACGATGATTGAACCTCTAATTCCTTATCCCAGTCGTTGAGTTTATCTAAAATGTGATCTTGCTTCTTCGAATACTCAATTAACGTCGTTAATTGGTTATCCGCTTTTTTCAACTGGATGAGTGAGGCAGAAGGCTCGATGGCTCGGACGACTACTTCAAACTTCACGGTCCGGTCTCCACTATCGTTCGGGAGGAAAATGTTCGTGTTCCCATTTCGTTCATAGTACAAGTCCGGCTTCAACTGTAACTTGATTTCATTCGGCTTCGTGACAGGATATTCATTTCCGTTCGTGTCACGAATCGCCACGACTTCGAGTTGACTTGGCAGTTTTTCTGAGAAAGAGGTTGAATCCACTCGTAAAAACTTATCGCCCAACTGATTCGGCAATCGATCGAAACGTTCCGGATATTGAACTTGATAGTGAATCGTTCCCGTTTCGTACAAGTTGATTGTCGACGGGTCAATCGAACGGGACACTTGAATCAAGTCGGAAACATTCTCCGCACGTTTGACGTTGATGGTGAACGTATCGATCACCTTCGCATTCCGTTGATCGGACGTCTCGATTTTCACTTCAATCGGCCGATCTGCGACAACATCCGCTGCCGGAATCGTAAACTCTTTAACTTCGTAGTTGCGTAAGTTATCGAATGCGACCTGTTTCCCGTTATACGTGATTGTTGAATTGAGGAACAAGTCTTGGAAGTCATAATCGCTCGGCCGCCACATCAATTTGACATCTTGTCCCGCAGTCACTTCGACAGACCCGGCTTTTAAATCAGCAGAAGTATAGGACTGGTTTGAATCACTGACGGACTCAATCACGTTGTAAGGTTTATGATTTGCTCCGATAAAGGCGCGATACATCGTATTGATGAAGATTTTCTTCTCATCTTCTACCGAAAACTTGTTTGTGTGCCCAGCACCGGAGTAGGTGAAATTGTTTTTTGTATACGTATAGTAATGATTGTTTGCATCTCCATATACACGATTTCCACCTGTTGAATACAGGTTGTACCAAGGCGTCACATCCGGATCATTCAAATCGAGTGTGAAATATTGGTTATGGGTATTTGAGATATTTTTAATCGAATCGTCGAGGCGATACGGATAAGAAGTGAAAATCCCATCCTGTACCTTGACTGCCTTATTGGTTGTTTCAGGAGCACCAAATCCCATGTTCGTGTACATTTTTTGCCCTGAGATATTCAGTGAAGGATTGGCATTCACAAATTGACGTTCCCACTCGGACGTAGGCGATGACGAACTATTCGTACGGAAAATCGTATCGTGCGTCAACATGACGCCTTGTCCTGTTTCACTGAAACGTTTGACTTTCGCAGTGGCCGCAGCATTCATGCTTCCATAAACGTTGTACGAATCTTGGAAACCAAAGATCAGCATATCGTAGTCGTTATTGAGTAATGCCTGATCATAAGTACCACCCTCAAACTGACTCGTTGTACCGTCCGTTAAATTGAATTCATAATTCCCAGACGGGTCTACTAACATATTAGATAAATAGCTTGAAATTCTTCCGTTCGTGCCGGTTCCTGCAGTGAGCTGTAAGATGTTCGCTTTCACTTTTTCATCGAGGTAAAGAATACTCCCCTTACGATAATCCGCTCGACCTGTCAACGAATCCTTGACGACGAGCATCCAGTTCTTCGGTCCGCTAAACGTTGGACGCGATAATGTGAAATTGAGCGTTCCCGATTCTTTTGCCTGTTGCTCAATGACTTTTTCATCCGCATCAAATCGATCGTTATGGTCGTAATCGATATACAATTCTACGAATGCCGAAGGAGTTGGTGGTTGCGATAAAGTATAGGTAAAGTTGATTGGATGACGGACACCATCTTTTACTTGAATCGTCTGATTGCTAATCGACTGATTGTTGTACTTCACTTCAGTTGATTGAAATCTCGGACGGGAAATGGTGAGTTGATTCAACTGCTGCGCCATCTCACGATCGACATTCTGTTGATCATTTCGATTAAAGACTTTCACGTTCGCATAATCACGTTGATAGGCTGCCAAGCGTTTTAACTGTGTATCGCCGTTCGCAGCATCCTCATGCATCAGAAGCGGCAAGCCGACACGGACAACTGTATTAAATAGTTCCGTAGCTTTCAATTCTGTCAAATCGTTCAATTGATTTGTCGTGTCATGATTTTTCGAGTTGACGACAAGCGTCCCATTTTTATATTTCTCAGTTAAAGGACTGCTCCCAATCATGACCGCATCGAATGCACCTGTCATCGGAAAACGGGATGCGTTAAATTGTTTAATTGTCATGAATTGCACATTCACTTTTGCAGTATTTACATTCAGTGAAGCACGATACGAATTCACCGCATTATTGTATTCAGTCACTGAAAGTACTTTCGAAGCAGTAAAAGCATCACGAAGAACCAACACGTTAAAAATCGGTTGATTGGTCTCCGCAACTACTCTCTGTGGAATAATGGATATGATTAATACGAGAACCGCTATGTATTGCATGAGTTTACGCAATGAATAGTCCTCCCTATTTTTAGTCTTCACTACTAATTATCCCACCCACTTGAAAAAATATACATCTATTTCTTTGACATCAGGTAAATGTTTTAGCTTAGGAAACGTCTCACTTCACTGATGAAATAAAGAGACCCGGTCACAATCAACGTCTCGCTTGTCGGCGACTCGACCCAATTCTGTAGCCATGCTTTCCATTCGACAAAGCGCGCTCCATCTTTTTCTAGTTGGGCTTTCGTTCTAGCACGCGGAAAGTCAAATGTCGTTTCGTAAACGTCTCCAATTTCTTGAAGCGCGTGAATCATCTTGTCACGGTCTTTATCTTCTAAAATCGCCGTCAACACTGTCACGTCTGTCTCATATTTGGCTTGTAAAACCAAGGCCTCGATGCCTTCCGGATTATGTGCCCCGTCTAAAATGATACGCGGTCGTTTGGAGACGAGCTCATACCGCCCAGGATGCTGTGCTCGCTCGAGCCCTCTTCGGATAGCTTCATCACTCCAGCCGAGGTGACGCGCCACCGCCACGGCACACGCCCCGTTATACGCTTGATGATGTCCTGTCAATCCGAGCACGATAGATGGCATATTCTCATACGTCACAACTGTGTCTGCCCCGTCCACAATTTTCTTCACGAGTGGACGAACATCATGAATGGAAGAACCTACATCGTCCCCTTTTTGATGCAACAACTCAATCAACGATTTCTTCTCGATACTATGGAACATCGGCACGCTGCGTTTCATGATGCCGTATTTCTCTTGTGCAATCTCTTCAAGCGTATCGCCGAGAATGCCTTGATGGTCATGTCCGATTGACGTGACAATGGTCGCAAGTGGATGCGTCAACACATTGGTCGAATCAAGTCGTCCCCCGAGACCGACTTCCCAAATGATCAAGTCAGGACGTGTGTCATCAAAATAGCACCATGCCATCATCGTCAAGAGCTCAAACTCCGTAAGCGTCTCTGGCGTCTCGTCCGCACAGGATTTGACACGGTTCGCCACGTCGACGAGCGCGTCTTCAGGAATCGGTTCCCCGTTCAACATGATCCGCTCCTCGAACTGAATGATATAAGGGGAGGTAAATGTGCCGACGGATAAGCCGTTCTCCATCGCCATCGCCCGTAAAAACGCGACGGTCGACCCTTTTCCGTTCGTCCCGGCCACATGGATGGATGGGCGTTCTTCTAACCCTAACCGCTCAATCATCCAGCTCATCCGCTCAAGACCCGGTTTGATCCCGAAGCGAAGCTGTCCACTCAACCAATCGAATACATCTTGTCTCGTCTTCATCTTCCACACTCCTACTGTTTACACTTCTGTTTCATTTTATCAAAATTCACGACAGCCGTTATGGAAAACAGTCTGTGCTATACTCGAAGCGAAGAAGGAGGCATGCGCCATGACAACTGACTGGAACTTCGAGGCGACTTACCTCGAACTACGTGACATCTTTTACGACCGTGGGCCCATCCATCCGGTCGACAATCCGACACTCGTCTTGTTTAACGATCCATTAGCCGCTTCGCTCGGCCTTGATGCGCAAAGTCTCAAACAAGACATCGATTTACTTGCCGGCAATCGTCAAACCGAGACGTCTTTCTCACAAGCATACGCTGGACACCAATTCGGCAACTTGACGATGCTCGGGGACGGACGCGCCCTCATGCTCGGGGAACATGTGACTCCGAACGGGAAGCGTGTCGATGTGCAACTGAAGGGTTCTGGACCGACGGAGTATTCTAGAGGGGGCGACGGACGAGCCGCACTCGGGCCAATGGTACGCGAGTTCATCATCAGCGAGGCGATGCATGCCCTCGGCATTCCAACGAACCGGGCGCTCGCCGTCGTTCAGACAGGGGAAGCCATCATGCGTCAAGGTCCGAAGCATGGAGCCATCCTGACTCGGGTCGCCTCAAGTCATCTTCGTGTCGGAACATTCCAATTCGCAGCAGGCGCCGGCTCCATCGATGACGTCATCGCACTTACTGAAGTAGCAATCAAACGACACGACCCAGACTTGATCGATGCACCGAATCGCTATGAACAGTTCCTCGGACGCGTCGTCGAAAGACAGGCGAGACTGATTGCCAACTGGCAACTCGTCGGGTTCATTCATGGGGTGATGAATACGGACAATATGTTCATCAGCGGTGAAGGTCTCGATTACGGACCATGCGCGTTCATGGACACGTATCATCCGGAGATGGTCTTCAGCTCGATCGACCGAGAGGGACGTTACGCCTATGCGAATCAACCATATATCGGGTCTTGGAACCTCGCCCGACTGGCGGAGACGTTGCTGCCGCTCCTTGGCGAAACGAAAGAAGAAGCGGTTGATGTGGCGAACAAGCAACTCACCCGTTATACCGAGTTGTATAAAGAAGCGTACTTTACCGGTCTCGCACATAAGATTGGCTTATTCGTCCGAAAAGATGGTGACGATGAGCTAGCGGATGAACTGCTCCGCTTGATGATGGAGACGGAGGCAGATTATACGAATACGTTCCGCTCGTTGACGCTCGGTGAGATTGAATCGCTCCCATTCGCAACTCGGGAAGACGGGAAGGCGTGGATCGATGCTTGGCGAAAACGTTTGAGCGAACAAGGTCTACCAGACGATGATGTAAGAATAATCATGCGCCAATACAACCCGGCCGTCATTCCACGTAATCATCATGTCGAGAAAGCGATCCAAGCAGCAGAACGAGGCGACTTCGGTCCGACCGAGGCGCTACTCACGATTTTACGTGACCCATATAACTACAATCAACCGTCTGAATACGTATCGGCAGGTCCACCACGAACGTTTCCGTATCAAACGTTTTGTGGCACGTGAAAAAACAATCCCTCGAACACTTCAATCTGTTCGAGGGATTGTCTTTCTTACATTTTATTCAAAGCCCAAAATGAATCATATCTTTCCCTTCATCTCGCGCTTCGATGATTTTTAAAATCAGCTGCCCCAATTCCGAAGTAGCCTGATTGTTCATTCTGTTTAACACGACTTCAATAAAGAATGATAAAGACGCATGTGGAATCAACGTAATGCCGCACTCATCCAATCCATGGCCAGGACAATGATAGGAGTGAAAGAATGTACGCATGTCATTTAACTGTTCAATCCAGTGCTCCACTTCTTCTCCATCCACCGCAACACACCCGTATCTTTCCGGCATATACTCCACATGAAGCTCTTCCCCATGAATGGAATCGATTATTCCAAATTCGTGATGATAAGACACAATACTCCCCCTGATATCTTTATATACCAAAATGAACTACGTCCTTTCCTTTCGCTCCCTTTCGATTGAGCAACATGTCCACTCCTTTTCATCGATTCTATAAGTGTGCGTGTTCATCCTTACTCCGGATCATGAAACGGAAACGACACAGATGAAGGCTCCGGTAACGAATCAGCGAGTGCCAACAACTCTTCTTCCGAGATATTTCCTGTCACGATAATCAGTTTGCCTTGGGTTAAATAGTATAAACCGTTCCCATATGATTGCTCCAATACATACGGTTCTGGCTGTTCCGACATCTCCCCTTCTACTTCAGTGAAAGAATCCGTCGCAATGATACTGATGAGGCGTGTCTCATCATATAACGTCCAAAGCTTCACCGGCCAATCGCCACCTGAATAATCAGCGCTGATGGCCTCCATCTCTTTATTAGGAAGATCTAATCCGTGAGCGAACGCTGATGATGTCTCCGGAATCCCAAAACGTTGCATGCCACGCTGCGCCCATCCATTTCTTTCATCATGAATGAATACGCCAAACGGGTTCTCACGGTCAGGGACGGTCATCGCAACTAAACCGATCCCCCCGACCATCGTCTCCGTTATAATGTGATCCTTCGACAAGTGTCTTGTCGAGCCATCTTCATATTGAAGGGTGATTTGTTCCACGACCGCGTCTGAGACCCGTTCCGTGCCTGGTTGTACTTCGGCAATCGTCGTCCCCGTCACGTCTACGTCGGGGAATTGCGATTCATCGATCACCCCCTCCTGTTCTACCTCTTCCACACCCGCCTTCTCCACAGCCTTCGTCTCTTCTGACGGTGTACATCCAGCCAGCCCCAATACAAGAACACATACTATTCCGATTCGTCTCATCTCATATCCCCTTTTCTACGTCTATCTCTCCAAATTCTACCAAAACACAAAAAAACCTTCTTCAGAGAATCAATCTCTGAAGAAGGTGTGTCTTACTTACGCAACTCTTCCAAACGGGCGCGGACCGCGTCACGCTTGTCGAGGTAGTCTTTTTCTTTTGCTTTCTCTTCGTCGATGACGTGAGCCGGTGCCTTGGCGATGAATCCTTGGTTTCCGAGTTTCTTCTGCACGCGCTCGACTTCTTTTTCATACTTCGCCACTTCTTTTTCAAGACGGGCGATTTCTTCTTCGAAGTTGATGAGGTCTGCGAGTGGGATGAAGAGCTCTGCTCCCGTCATGATTGCTGACATCGACTTGTCCGGGGCCGTGAGACCACGTCCGATTTCAAGCTCTGTCGCATTCGTGAACTTGCCAATTGTCATTTCATTCGCGCTCAAGTAACCTTGTGTCGCATCATCGCTCGTCGAAATGAAGAGCTGGATTGGTTTCGACATCGGTGCGTTCACTTCGGCACGGATGTTACGAACCGAGCGGATGACGTTCATCACAGCTTCAAACGCTGGAACCGAATCGGCGAAGTGAAGGTCGTCACGACGCGTCGGATAGCTTGCACGAACGATTGAATCGCCTTCGTGCGGCAAGTGCTGCCAAATTTCCTCTGTAAGGAACGGCATGAACGGATGCATGAGACGCATGATCGAATCGAGCGTATGCGCGAGGACCGAGCGGGTCGTGTGCTTCGCTGCTTCGTCCTCACCGTAAAGCGTGAGTTTCGCCATCTCGATGTACCAGTTACAGAACTCTTCCCAGATGAAGTTGTACAAGTAACGACCGGCTTCACCGAACTCGTACTTGTCGACGAGGCGTGTCACTTGGTCGATCGTGTCGTTCAAGCGTGTCAAGATCCACTTGTCAGCAAGCGTCTTCTCGCCCGTGAGGTCGATGTCTTCGACTTTGAGCCCATCCATGTTCATGAGCGCGAAACGACTTGCGTTCCAAATCTTGTTCGCAAAGTTCCATGTCGATTCGATCTTCTCCCAATAGAAACGAAGGTCGTTCCCTGGTGTCGAACCTGTGAGGAGGAACCAACGGAGTGAATCCGCTCCGTATTGGTCGATGACTTCCATTGGGTCAACGCCGTTACCGAGAGATTTCGACATCTTGCGTCCTTCCGAGTCACGGATGAGACCGTGGATGAGGACATCGTTGAACGGTTGCTTCCCTGTGAACTCGAGTGATTGGAAGATCATACGCGATACCCAGAAGAAGATGATGTCGTATCCCGTGACGAGCGCGCTCGTCGGGAAGTAACGGTTGAAGTCCGGTGCGTCCGTATCCGGCCAGCCCATCGTTGAGAACGGCCAGAGTGCTGACGAGAACCATGTGTCAAGAACGTCTTCGTCTTGTGTCCAGTTCTCACTGTCCGCTGGCGCCTCTTTCCCTACATATACTTCACCTGTCTCGTTATGGTACCAAGCCGGGATGCGGTGGCCCCACCAAAGTTGGCGGCTGATACACCAGTCGCGGATGTTCTCCATCCAACGGAGGTATGTGCCTTCGAAGCGCTCTGGGACGAAGTTGACTTTCGTATCGTCGTTCCCTTGTGCTTCAAGTGCTGCTTTCGAGAGTGGCTCCATATCAACAAACCATTGTTTCGAAAGATATGGTTCGATGACCGCGCCAGAACGTTCCGAATGACCGACCGAGTGCGTGTGCGGCTCAATCTTCACGAGTGTGCCGTCCTCCTCAAGGTCTTTGACGAGTTGCTTGCGGCATTCGAAGCGGTCGAGCCCTTCGTACTTACCAGCATTCTCGTTCATCTTCCCGCCTTCATCCATGACGAGGATGCGTGGAAGCTCGTGGCGGTTTCCGATTTCAAAGTCGTTCGGGTCGTGTGCTGGCGTGATCTTCACGCAACCTGTACCGAACTCCATGTCCACATAGTCATCCGCAACGATTGGAATCTCGCGGTTCATGACCGGAAGCATGATCGTCTTGCCGATGAGGTGTGTGTAACGCTCATCTTTCGGGTTGACGGCAACCGCCGTATCACCGAGCATCGTCTCGGGACGTGTCGTTGCGATTTCGATATGACCTGAACCGTCAGCGAGTGGGTATTTCATGTGATAGAACGCACCCTCGACTTCTTGATAAATGACCTCGATATCTGAAACGGCCGTCTTTTGAGCCGGGTCCCAGTTGACGATATATTCGCCACGATAGATCAAGCCTTTTTCATAAAGACGGACGAATACTTCTTGAACGGCTTTTGAGAGCCCTTCGTCGAGTGTGAAGCGTTCACGCGAGTAGTCGAGACCGAGACCAAGTTTTGACCATTGGTCGCGAATCGTCTTCGCATACTCGTCTTTCCATTCCCACGTCTTTTCGAGGAACTTCTCACGTCCGAGGTCGTAACGCATGACGCCTTCTTCACGGAGCTTTTGCTCGACTTTCGCTTGTGTCGCGATTCCGGCGTGGTCCATCCCTGGGAGCCAGAGCACGTCATAGCCTTGCATACGCTTGAGGCGTGTCAACAAATCTTGGAGCGTCGTGTCCCAGGCGTGACCGAGGTGAAGTTTCCCCGTAACGTTCGGTGGTGGGATGACAATCGTGTACGGTTGTTTCGAATCGTCCTCGTCTGCTTTAAATACATCGTTCTCTAACCAGTAGTCGTACCATTTTGACTCCGTCGCACTTGGGTCGTACTTCGTCGGCATGGTGATTTCATTTGTCTCATGGGCCATGTGTAGCGCCTCCTCTATGTTATGGGTGAACACAAAAACGGCTTCTCTCGTCCTATACGCTAAGGACGAAAGAAGCCGTGATCTTCCGCGGTACCACCTTAGTTCGCCAAAAAGTGGCGCACTCAAAATCGAATAACGGTCGATGGACCGAACTTTCCTACTCCATTCAGAAAGTCAGCTCCGAGACGACTTCCGCGTCCATCCCTCGCAACCTTTCACCAAGCGGTCGCGTCTCTAAAAGGAATGGAGGATGCGTACTACTCCTCATCAATGCTTTTCATCGTATCTGTTAAATAATTGTAGCGACAGAAACGTCAGCAGTCAAGATTAGAGTGAAAACTCTTCTTGAAGCTCCTTGAACGTCGCCTCGACCGCTGCGATCGTCTTCTCGATATCCTCGTCCGTATGAGCCGTCGATAGGAACAATCCTTCGAACTGTGACGGTGGCAAGAAGACGCCGCGCGCCGCCATCTTCTGATAGTACGAACGGAACATCTCGAGGTTTGCCGACTTCGCTTTCTCGAAGTTCGTCACTTTCTCGTTCGTGAAGAAGAAACCGAACATCGAGCCAGCGCGGTTCGTGTCGTGTGGGATGTTGTATTTCTCGCCTGCTTGCGTGAAGCCTTCCGCGAGACGGTCTGCTTTACGCTCGAACTCGGCGTAGTGCTCCGGTTTGAGTTGCGAGAGTGTCGTGTAACCGGCAATCATCGCAAGTGGGTTACCCGAGAGCGTCCCAGCTTGATAGATTGGACCTTGTGGTGCAATCTGTTCCATGATTTCACGTTTCCCACCGTAAGCGCCGACCGGAAGTCCGCCGCCGATGACTTTCCCGAGACATGTGAGGTCCGGTGTGACACCGAAGTAACTTTGTGCACAGTTGTACCCGACACGGAAGCCAGTCATGACCTCATCAAAGATGAGAAGCGCGCCGTTTTGTTCCGTGATCTCGCGGAGTCCTTCGAGGAATCCTGGTTGTGGTGGCACGAAGCCCATGTTTCCTGCGGCCGGTTCGACGATGACACCAGCGAGGTCGTCTCCGTATTTCTCAAAGGCGACGCGGACTGCGTCCAAGTCATTGTACGGAACCGTGAGCGTATGGCTTGCGAGTTCTTTCGGTACGCCTGGAGAGTCCGGGAGACCGAGCGTCGCGACACCAGACCCGGCTTTGATGAGAAGCGAGTCCCCGTGTCCGTGGTAGCATCCTTCGAACTTCAAAATCTTCGTCTTCCCTGTGTAGCCGCGTGCGAGGCGAAGTGCCGCCATCGTCGCTTCCGTTCCTGAGTTGACCATACGGACCATCTCGATCGATGGGACACGATCGATGACGAGTTCTGCCATCTTCGTCTCAAGCTCGGTCGGTGTCCCGAACGTCCAGCCTTTTTCAGCTTGTTCTTGGATCGCTTTCGTGACGACCGGGTCGCGGTGACCGAGGATGAGTGGTCCCCATGAGAGGACGTAATCGATATATTCGTTGCCGTCGATGTCATAGACGCGTGAGCCTTCACCGCGTTCGGCGAAGATTGGCGTCATCCCGACCGATTTGTAGGCACGGACCGGGCTGTTGACACCGCCTGGCATGAGAGGACGGGCTTGTTCGAACGCTTCTTGTGAGCGCGTTTGATTGTATGTCATGCGTAGTCTCCTTCCAAATAGCGACAGACGTCTTTTGCGAAATACGTGACGATGAGATCGGCACCGGCACGTTTGAATCCGACCATTGTCTCCATGACGATGCGTTCTTCGTCGACCCAGTCGTTGAGTGACGCGGCTTTGATCATCGCATACTCTCCGCTCACGTTATATGCCACAATCGGCATATCGAGTGAGTCGCGCATGTCACGGATGATGTCCATGAACGCGAGAGCCGGTTTGACGATCATGAAGTCGGCACCTTGTTCCACGTCCGATTGTGACTCACGGAACGCCTCACGACGGTTCGCTGGGTCCATCTGATACCCTTTGCGGTCGCCTTCACCAGGAGCCGATTGGGCTGCGTCACGGAACGGTCCGTAATAGGCTGATGCATATTTGACACCGTAGCTCATGATTGGAATGTGGCTAAATCCGTTCTGGTCGAGACCTTCGCGGATAGCTGTGACGAATCCGTCCATCATCGAGCTCGGTGCGATGATATCGGCACCCGCCTGTGCTTGCGTAATGGCTGTCTGGACGTGAAGTGGAAGTGATGCGTCGTTATCGACGTCCCCATCCTTCACAAGGCCACAGTGACCTGTCGACGTGTACTCACAAAGGCACGTATCGGCGATGACCGTGAGCTGTGGCGCCCACTCTTTCACTTTACGAATCGCTTCTTGGACGATGCCGTGGTCATGATACGCTTCACTGCCTTCTGGGTCTTTATGTTCCGGCACACCGAACAAGAGCACAGATTGGAGACCGAGGTCGACGATTTCTTTAATCTCTTCTTCGAGTCGGTCAAGTGAATAATTGAAGACGCCAGGCATCGAGCTGACTTCACGTTTAATGTTAGTCCCTTCAATGATGAAGAGCGGGTAAATCAAATCTTCTTTTCGAACATGATTTTCACGTACGAGGGCACGCATCGACTTCGATGAGCGAAGACGACGGTGACGGTCAAACTGGTTCATGAAAAATCCTCCCCTACACACTGTATTAATGCATCCATAGTATAACATTCTGGCACTCGTACCGGTAACGTCGACACTTGTCGGACAGCGCGTTCGGTCACTTCGCCAATGGCGTACCACGTCCCGTTGAAGTGGGACAAGTATGGTGTGAGCGCATCGACGGCCGACGGACTCAAGACGAGTAACGCCTTCACCGTCTCGAGTTGTTGTTGTTGGTCCGAGGTCAATCGGATTGGAATCGTCTCATAGACGACCCAGTCATACACGCAAGGCAGCATCGACATATGGGACGTGTTCGCCAAATTGCCACGTGCAAACAAGACGACATCATCGGTCGAAACAACGTCAGATAACTGCTCAAAAAGCGCCTCACCCGTATACGTCTCCGGCATGAGCGAGACGGTAAAGCCCTCCGCTTCAAGCGCCCGCTTCGTCTTCTCCCCGACAGCGGCGACCTTGACGTCACGCGTCAGATTCCGAAGGGCTTGCACCGCGTTTTGACTCGTGACGACGAGCCAATCGAATCGTTCCACGGGTGGCGGTGTATGCGTCTCTCTCGTCTGAATGAGCGGGACATGATGAACGGAAAGACCGCTCGCCTCGAGCCGTGCCCGTTGCGAAGCGGTCATTCGTTTCGTTCCCGTGTACCAAACGTCACTCATTGACCGAGGCGAGGATTTCACGCCCGCCACGACCGAGCAATTCTTCTGCTACGTCCATTCCGAGTGCGATTCCGTCCGTTGACGTCTTCGTCACACGGAGCACTTCTTTCCCGTCCACTGACGCGATGAGACCTGTGAGTGTCACATCGTCACCGTCGACCGTCGCATAACCGCCGACCGGTACGTGACAACTTCCTTCAATCGCTTTTAAGAAAGTACGCTCCGCTGTAGCCGCTTTCGCTGTCACTTCATCATGCAACAATTGAAGCACTGCCGTCACTTCTGCGTCGTCCTTGCGGCTCTCGATGGCGAGTACGCCTTGTCCGACAGCAGGTACCATGACGTCCGGGTCAAGCGCTTCGAAGTCGACACGATCTGTCCACCCCATCCGTTCAAGTCCTGCTTTCGCGAGCAAGATGGCATTGTAGTTCTCGGAGTCCAACTTCTTCAGACGCGTGTCGATGTTTCCACGAATCCATTGAATCTCAAGATCAGGACGGGCTGCCAAGATTTGAGCACCACGACGGAGTGAGCTCGTTCCGACAATCGAACCTTTTGGAAGCGTCTCGAACGTGTAGCCGTTCTCACAGATGAGGACGTCACGCGCATCGACACGTTTCGGCATGCAGCTAATATAGAGTTCTTCTGGTAGTTCGGCCGGAACGTCTTTCATACTGTGTACGGCGAAATCGATGTCCCCATCGAGCATCTGTTGTTGAATCTCTTTGACGAACAACCCTTTCCCACCGACTTTTGACAATTGCACGTCGACGATTTGGTCACCTTTCGTCACGATTTCTTTAATCTCGAACTCGTTCTTTGCTCCAGCTTGCTTCAACTGCTCGATGACCCATTTTGTTTGAGTCATGGCGAGTTGGGAACGGCGTGAGCCGACAATGATTTTCCGCATGTTCAATCTCTCCTTCATAGAAAAAGGCGACACGCGTCGCCTTTTTGTCTTGTTAGCGCATCAATGCGCGAAGTGGTGCTTTGGCAGAAGTGGCATCTGTTTCTTCCACTTCGTCTACAGGTTGTTCCGGCAACTCGACATCAAGTCCGAACGTCTCGATGAATTGAGCGATTCGAACGTTCGCGTCCGGTTGAGCCGCTGCATCTTTAATGTAGTCAATCGGGTCACGAAGCATTTGATTGATGATCGACTTCATGTGCTTCCCGATGACTTTCTTGTCTCGTGCTGACAAATGGTCGAGCTTACGCTCAAGACTCGTCATCGTGTCTTCTTGAATATCAAGGGCACGAGCACGCAACTCGTTCATGATTGGCACGACACCAAGCGTGATGAGCCATGTTTGGAACTCTTGAATCGCTTCATCGATTTTCATTTCAATCTTTTCAGCCTCGACGAGACGCGCTTCAAGATTTTTGTTTACGATTCCGTTCAAATCATCGACATCGAACAAATGCACACCCGGAAGTGTCGCGACCGCTGGATCGATATCTCGCGGCACAGCGATGTCAATGAGAAGAAGCGGACGTTCGCGGCGCAACAACTGTGCAGCCGCTACATCGTCGTATCCAATGACGGCATCCTTCGCCCCGGTCGAACTAATCAAAATATCTGCATCAAGTAATCCACATGCGATCTCACGAATCGAATGGGCACGGCCTTTGAACTTATCCGCTACAGCTTTTGCTTTGCTCTCCGTCCGGTTGAAGACAGCGATTTGTTTCGCACCTGCTTCAAATAAGTTGAGTGTCGTCAATTCACCCGTCTCACCGGCTCCGACAACGACGACTTGTTTGTCTTCAAGCTGTTGATACATCTCTTGTGCGAGCGTCACGGCAGCCGAACTGACCGATACAGACATTTCCCCAATTTGCGTGTCCGTATGGGCGCGCTTGGCGAGTGTGACCGCTTCTTTGAATAATTTGTTGAAGACCGTTCCTGTCGTTCCATGCTCCTGGGCACGGAAGAAACTCGTCTTCACTTGACCTAAAATTTGTGTTTCCCCGATGATCATTGAGTCGAGGCCCGAAGTGACACGGAACAAGTGGCGAATCGCCTCTTCCCCTTCTCGAATCGACAAGTATGGTGTGAACTGCTCCATCTCTAGGTTGAACCAGTTCGCCAAGAAACGTTTCGTGTAATAACGTCCAGTATGGAGTTGATCTGTCACGACGTACAGCTCCGTCCGGTTACACGTAGACAAAATAACCGACTCGAAAATGCTCTTCTCTTCGCGAAGTGCAATCATCGCATCCACGATTTCTTGCTCCCCAAACGAGAACTGCTCCCGAATCGCGACAGGGGCTGTCTTGTTATTTAGTCCAACGACGACAATATGCATGTATCTCTTCCCCTCATCTAAAATCCACCGACGGTTGTCTCTTCTTTTTTTCAATCTCTACCGTACATTATAACAGTTCTTATCTGGTAACTATAATCTTCTGTTTGATTTTCCTGAAATAAAATAAGAACTTTTTGTGACAAAAAGAAGTAGAAATGGCGAAACTCCATTCCTACCTTTTTTTCTTATGGATTTGGCGAGTTCGGGTCCGTAATAATCGGACTCTCGGGCTCCTCTTTGTCTAAATAATGCTCACGTTCTCGTAATTTATAGATGCGAACGATATTCTGGACAACCGTTTTGGCGACCGCATAAAACGGTACAGCGATGAGCATTCCGATGATACCGGCCAAATTTCCTGCCACGAGCAAGACGATGATAATCGTGAGCGGGTGTACTTTTAACGACTTCCCTTGAATGAGTGGCGAGATGACGTTCGACTCAATTTGTTGCACGACGATGATGACAACGATGACCCATAATACCTTGATCGGATCTTGAATGAATGCCACGACCACTGCCGGTGCAGCCCCTAGGAACGGTCCAACGTAAGGGATGATATTTGTTACCATCATGAAGAGTGCGAGCAAGATGGCATAATCTACACCGACGATCCATAGACCGATCAGTGACGTGATTCCAACGAAGAATGCGACGAGCAACTGAGCGTTGACGTAACTCCGCACCGTCTCGTGCATGTCATGCAAGATGTGACGCGTTTCCTTTTCATAGCTCGATGGGAGCAATTTGACGATTGCGTCCGGTAGACGTTTCCCGTCAAGCAACATGTAGAGAAGCATGAACGGGATCACAACGATCGTGATGACCGCTGACGTCACGAATCCGACGACTTGACCGAATGATGAGGCAATGTTTCCGAATAAGTCTCCTAAGTACGACGTGATGTTCGTCGTCAAGTTACGGAACATCTCGTCATTTTCTGCCATGAAGCGTGCAAAGAACTCATTTTGTAGCAACGTGTCACGGACAGCGAACGCCTGTTTCTGAAGTTCTTTTGCGATACTCGGCATAGCGTTGACGAGCGACGTAATTTGTTCGCCTAAAACCGGTCCGAGAATACTGAAGACAAGTGTAAAAATAAGCACGAGTCCGATCAGTGTGATGGCTACAGCTAACGTTCGCTTCCCTTTTAAGCGTTTCTCTAAGAAATCGACAATCCCGACCAGGAAATAAAAGAAGAGTCCGGCCACAATGAGTGGAACCGTGACGAGTGCCAAGATGACTTGAATCGGTTCAAACACGAATGAGATCTGTGTCCCGACCCAAATGACTAAAAAGATGGTCAGCGTCCAAAAGAGGGCGCGATACCATTTGTTTTCAAACATGCGTTGCATTTCTCCACCTCGTTTACAATGATGACTATGTACTAACTATGATTATACGATAATTACCCGCTTGCGGGCTGACAAAAACAAAAAGGCGAAGGAATCCCTTCGCCTTCTCCTTATTCGCCTTCTGTGATGAGTGCGTAAATCGCTTTCCATGCCTCGTCTTTTCCTTCTGCCGTTTCGGCCGAGAAGGCGACAAAACGGTCAGATGGATCGAATTGAAGCTTACGTTTCACCGCCGCCTCATGTTTTTGACGCTGACTCTTCTTGATTTTATCGAGCTTCGTTGCCACAACGATGACCGGAATCTCATAATGTTTCAAGAAATTGTACATCGTTACATCGTCACCCGTAGGATCATGACGGATATCGACGAGTAAGACGACGCCACGAAGCGCCTCTTGGCTCGTCAAGTACTGCTCCATCATGACGCCCCACTTCTCACGTTCCGTCTTCGAGACTTTCGCATATCCGTATCCCGGAACGTCAACGAACATGATTTCATCATTGATGTTGAAGAAGTTGAGGGTCTGTGTCTTCCCTGGTTTCGAAGACGTCCGTGCGAGCGCCTTCCGTTGGCAAATCTTATTGATGAACGACGATTTCCCGACGTTCGACCGCCCGGCCAGTGCCACTTCCGGCAATTCATGGACCGGGTAATGGTCTGGCGCGACGGCACTCGTCACGAACTCTGCTTTGTTGATCTTCATTTAATTTCCTCCAAATGCTACATCTAGTACTTCATCGAGTGTCGTCACGGGAACGAACGTCAATTTCTCACGAACCGTCTCTTGAATATCATCGATGTCTCGCTCATTATCTTTCGGAATGACGATGGTCGTCAACCCGGCTCGATGAGCAGCGAGCGCTTTTTCTTTCAATCCGCCGATTGGCAAGACACGTCCACGGAGTGTGATCTCACCTGTCATCCCGACATCACGATGGACTTTCTTCCCGGTCAATGCGGAAATTAAGGCTGTCGCAATCGTGATTCCTGCCGACGGTCCGTCTTTTGGCACGGCACCCTCTGGCACGTGAATGTGAATGTCTTGTCGCTCATAGAACGTCGGGTCAATCCCGAACCGCTCTGCGTTTGCACGGACATAGCTATATGCTGTTTGTGCCGACTCCTGCATCACATCACCAAGTTTACCCGTCAACTGAAGTTTGCCTTTCCCTGGAGCGAGCGCCACTTCGATTGTGAGCGTGTCGCCACCAAACGCCGTGTAGGCAAGGCCTGTCACCGCACCGATGGAGTCCTCGGTCTCCCCTTTTCCGTAGCGATACTTCGGCTTCCCAAGATACGTGATGATCGCCTTTTTCGAAATCGTGACCCGTTTCTTCTCCCCGATGGCGATTTGTTTCGCGGCTTTTCGGCAGAGTGATCCGATGACGCGTTCTAAGTTCCGGACGCCGGCTTCACGTGTGTAACGACGGACGACTTCATAGAGCGCATCTTCTTTAATCGTCAACTGACTCTTCTTCAATCCGTGCTCTGCCAATTGTTTCGGCACCAAATGGCGCTTCGCGATCTCTACTTTCTCAAGCTCTGTGTACCCACCGATTTGAATCAATTCCATCCGGTCAAGAAGCGGTGCTGGGATTTGTGAGACATCGTTCGCAGTTGCGATAAAGAGAACGTTCGACAAATCGAACGGTTCTTCGATGTAGTGGTCCGAGAAGGAGACGTTTTGTTCTGGGTCGAGCACTTCTAGCATCGCGGACGCCGGGTCCCCTCTGAAGTCAGAAGCCATCTTGTCGATCTCATCGAGCAAGAAGACCGGATTTTTGCTTTCCGCTTGCTTCAGCCCACGGATGATCCGTCCTGGCATCGCACCGATATACGTACGACGGTGCCCACGGATTTCCGCCTCATCACGCACACCACCGAGTGAGACACGAACGAAGTGACGTTCAAGTGCCGAGGCGATCGAACGGGCGAGTGACGTCTTCCCGACCCCTGGAGGTCCGGCGAGACAGAGGATTGGTCCACGAAGCGAGTTCGTCAACTGGCGGACGGCCAAATACTCGAGGATACGGTCTTTTACCGATTCTAAGCCGTAATGGTCATCATCAAGGACGTCTGCCGCATGTTTCACGTCAAGCTTATCTTCCGTCTCAATGCCCCACGGAAGAGAGGTGACCCAGTCGAGGTAGTTACGGATGACCGCATACTCCGGAGACGTCTGCGGCACGACGTTCAATCGTTCCGCTTCACGCATGACGTTCTTCCGCGTCGTCTCTGGCAAGTCGAGCGCCTCTAGCTTCTCACGAAGGCGGTTCGGTTCTGACTCTTGCGTCTGGTCACCGAGTTCTTGTTGGATCGTCTTCATTTGTTCTCGTAAGTAGTACTCGCGCTGTGACTGCTCAATTGACTTCTTCGTCCGCTCACGCATCTCTTGCTCGAGTTCAATCACTTCGACTTCATGTGCGATGATTTCAAGCAGTTCAAGTCCTCGCTTGACGGCATCTGCCTCTTCGAGCATCGCTTGGCGAAGCTCGACGTCGACATCGAGTTTTGACGTGATATAGTCCGTGAGTGATTCAAGCCGCTCATACATCTCGAAACGGCGACGTTCATCTGGCGACATACCCTTAATGTTTGCGACGAGTTTTCCGAACTGTTCTTTCAACAGACGGACGAGTGCTGTTCGTTCGACCTCTTCCCCTTCTACGAGTTCGACCGGTTCGATGTTAGCGAACCAACCTTCATCCGTCGATTCGACCGAGTCGACACGGACGCGCTCTTTCCCGACGATCCGAACCCGAATCGTCTCGTTCGACAGTTCACTCATCTTCGCGATGTGGACACGCGTTCCAACCGTGTATAAGTCTTCCGGTTCCGGTGACTCGTTCCCTGTTTCTTTCTGTGTCACGACAATCAAATCTGTTTCATGCTCCTTTGCGGCAAGGAGCGCCCGAAGGGATAACGGGCGTCCGACATCGATGGTCACACCGATGAGCGGATATACGACGACTCCTCGCAAAGGAAGGATTGGTAATTTTTCCATATACAACGCCTCCTGTGCAAAAAGGCCCAAAACTCGGATGTGCCGAGTGTTTGAGCCTTCTTCGTTAAAGAATTATGCTGTCTCTTTGTTGTCCCCTGTCTGTTCGACAGTACCGTCACGAAGGACGTATTTCGGACCGGCAAGACCCGTAATCGTTTCATCCGTGATGATGACTTTCTCGATATCGTCACGCGATGGGACAGTGAACATCACATCGAGCATCATTTCTTCGATAATCGAGCGGAGACCGCGCGCGCCAGTCTTACGTTTGATCGCAAGTTTGGCGATTTCGATCAATGCTTCGTCTGTGAACGTCAATTCGACATCGTCAAGCTCGAGCATTTTCTCGTACTGACGGACGAGAGCATTTTTCGGCTTCGTCAAGATTTCAACGAGCGCTTCTTCATCGAGTGTCGTGAGCGTCGCCATGACTGGCAAACGTCCGATGAACTCAGGAATCAAGCCGAATTTTTGAAGGTCTTCAGGGAGTGCGCGGGCGAGCAAGTCTTCTTGCGTCAACTCGCGATTCTCTTGGTCGTTTCCGAAACCGATGACTTTCTTCCCGATTCGGCGTTTGACGACCGATTCGATGCCGGCGAATGCGCCACCGACAATGAAGAGAATGTTTGTTGTGTCGATTTGGATAAATTCTTGATGCGGATGCTTACGTCCACCTTGTGGCGGTACGCTTGCTGTCGTGCCTTCAAGAATTTTAAGGAGCGCCTGCTGAACGCCTTCACCGGATACGTCACGCGTAATCGATGGGTTTTCAGACTTACGGGCAATCTTATCGATTTCATCGATGTAGATGATCCCTTTTTCAGCCTTCTCGACATCATAGTCAGCCGATTGAATCAATTTAAGCAAGATATTCTCAACGTCTTCCCCGACGTAACCTGCTTCCGTCAAGCTCGTCGCATCCGCGATTGCGAATGGGACGTTCAAGACGCGAGCCATCGTCTGAGCGAGAAGCGTTTTTCCGCTACCCGTTGGTCCAATCATGACGATGTTCGACTTCGCAAGTTCGACATCATCCGAACGGCCACCGGCGTTGATACGTTTATAGTGGTTATAGACAGCAACTGAAAGCGCACGTTTGGCGCGGTCTTGACCAATGACATAATCGTCTAGGATGTTACGAATCTCTTGTGGTTTTGGAATGTCTTTGAATTCAACTTCTTCCTCTACACCGAGCTCTTCCTCAACAATTTCATTGCAAAGTTCGATACACTCATCGCAAATGTATACACCTGGTCCAGCGACTAACTTACGAACTTGTTCTTGCGATTTTCCGCAAAACGAGCACTTGAGTTGCCCCTTTTCCTCGTTAAATTTGAACATTCGATACACCCCTTCTGTGGTGAAAATGGATGTAAGTGCGATAAATCGCGATTTGAATTTTCTGGTGCGATGCACCGCGAAAAGACATTTTACATCTCTGCGTTGAAATAATTGTAGCATGAACATATTGCGACTTCAAAGAATTACACATGCAATGTGCTGTGACAGAAAAAAGGACGACCGCTAGGCAGTCGTCCCTTCGAATATCAGCTTACTTCGCTTTACCGTTTTCAACGAGGATGTCGATCGCTTTACGGAATTTGAGGTCACCTTTAAGTGTCTCAAGTCCACCTTGCGGAGCGAGCATCGTACGGAGTTGGTCCGGTGCGATGTTGTAAAGTTTAGACATTTCTTCAAGCTCTTTCTCAGCATCTTCGTCAGATACTTCGATTGCTTCTTTGTCAGCGATTGCTTTCAAGACGAGACGAGCTTTTACGCGCTCTTCAGCTTGCTCTTTCATCTCTTCGCGCATTGCTTCTTCAGAAGTACCAGTGAGCTCGAAGTACATGTTAAGGTCGATCCCTTGTGAAGATACACGTGAACCGAACTCTTGTACCATGCGGTCTACTTCTTGTTCAACGAGAACTTCCGGTACGTCGATTGTCGCGTTAGCAGTTGCCTGCTCTACGAGTTGGTCGCGCATTGTACCTTCAGCTTCTTGTTTCTTACCAGCTTCTAAACGCTCACGGATGCTTGCTTTCAACTCGTCGAGTGTCGAAACAGACTCGTCGATGTCTTTTGCAAACTCGTCGTCGAGTTCAGGAACTTGTTTTGTTTTGACTTCGTGAAGTTTGACTTTGAATGTCGCTGGTTTACCCGCCAAGTTTTCAGCGTGGTACTCTTCAGGGAATGTTACTTCAACGTCTTTTTCTTCACCAGCAGTCATGCCGATCATTTGCTCTTCGAATCCTGGGATGAATTGACCAGAACCGATTTCGAGTGTGTAGTTCTCAGCTGTGCCGCCTTCGAACTGCTCACCGTCAGCGAAACCTGCGAAATCAAAGACAGCTGTATCGCCGTTTTCGATTGCACCTTCTTTAACAGCTAGTTCTGCGCCTTGCTGTTGAAGTGCTTCAAGTTCTGCTGTTACTTCGTCTTCTGTTACTTCAGTTGAAACAGCTTCGTACTCGAGGCCTTTGTATTCGCCAAGCTCAGCTTCTGGCTCAACCACGAATGTCACTTTGAAAGCGACTGGTTTGCCTTTCTCGAGCGTACCGTCTACATCGATGTTTTCGAGAGCGATTGGTTCGAAACCAGCTTCTTCAACTGCACCTTGGATCGTGTCGCGGTAGAGAATGTCGAGCGCATCTTGATAGAGTGCTTCTTCTCCATACATTTTGTTGAACATTGGGCGTGGCAATTTACCTTTACGGAAGCCAGGCACGTTCAAGTCTTTGACGACTGTTTTAAATGCGGCGTCAACTGCTTTATCAAAAGCTTCTGCAGGAGCTTCGTACGTGAGTACGCCTTGGCTACCTGATGTTTTTTCCCATTTTGCTGTCATGCTAAGTCCCTCCAACAATTCGTTTATACCGTACAAAAATGTACAACAATCCGTATTATAGCATAAATCCTCGGTAAGCACACAAGGATTTAGTCTAATAACGCCTGTGTAAAGCGAAGATCCGCCTCTAAAATCTCCGCAGCTAAACCGTCGACTGATTCGTCATGTAAAATCGCTTGTTTCGCCTGTACGAGCGCCTGTTCCACATCTGCTTTTTCGGCCGGCACATACGGATAATGCGTATACATGTAATTCATCAACAGCTGGGTCCCGATTTCATCGCCTTCAACTGATTTTTGAAGTGAAAAGACGGTCTTCTCCCATGTTTCAATCTGCGCTTTTGCTTCTGTTCGTGTCATCTTGTTCGAAACGTCCCCATCCGTCCATTCGATGACATCTAGTTCGGCGAACGCTTTTTCCAACACGATCAGTTTGACGAGCTTCGGACGCTCCGACACGAGCAGTTCATGTAGCACATTGTCGAGCACCGGGTCGATTTGAAAGTGAACATGTTGTAATGCTTCAATCTGTTCCCCCGTACTCCCTCGTGTCAGCGTTCGTTTCAACTTGGCAATTGCCGCCGGAAACTCGGTCATCTTCAACACTTGAAGTACCTGATGTGCCTGTGTGTTGACCGTATCCTTCTTGTCCTGCCATTCGAGATACTGGTTGATCCAGTGCGCCGCTTCAAACGGTTGGTCACGCATGATGTAATACTGCGCAATCTGCAACCCTCCTGAGGCCGGTTCTTCCGCCTCGGACATATGGATGCTGACGAGTTCCTGCAGCTTCTCGAGTGTCTCTGGGTCGTCCGGCCGTTCCATTGCACATTGGAAGATTTCCATGAAAATAAACGGGTCACCTGGAATCGTCTGATACCAATCCCATAAAATCGGTTCGATCCGCTGTCGTTCCCCAGAAGCATCTGCCTCCTGAATCATCTTATGCAGACGCGCCCAATTCCCAGGGAACGGATAGTCCTGATCCTTTTCCTTCTCCATCTTCCCTCACCCTCTCTTCCATTCCCCTTCATCTTCCGTTAGGACGCGATTCCTTGTCAATCGATTTCCCGGAAAATGAAAAAAGAGACGTTCTCCGTAGAGAGCGTCTCTATTTTAATGGAAGCGTCCCAAGAGGGATTCGAACCCCCGACCGACGGCTTAGAAGGCCGTTGCTCTATCCTGCTGAGCTATTGGGACATTGACATGAAAACTATAATAGAAAAATGGTTTCCTGTCAATCGATTTCCCATTCGAAACTCATAGTTTTCCTGAGATGTCCAAGTCTTCGACGTGAGAACCGTCTTCTGAACGATAGAAACGCACTGTTGCTTCCCCTGCTTCGAGGTCGAGTAACGCATACGTTTTGTCCGTTCGTCCTCGCGGCATGCGAATCGAACCTGGGTTGATGTAGACAACCCCGTCCTCGATCAGCGCACCCGCCACATGCGAGTGACCGAACAAGACGACATTCGCTCCCACTTCTTCCGCTCGATACCGTAGACGGTTCAAATCAAATTTGACGTCATGATGGTGCCCGTGAACGATTAAAATCGTACCGGCATCCGTCGTCTCGATGCGTTCGAGGGGAAGATCTCCACCGAAATCACAATTCCCCCGAACCGTTCGATAAGGTAACAAATGTTCATCGACAAGGGCGAGTTGTGAATCCCCGCAATGGAAGGCGTCATCAATTTCCGCCTCGTGCCTTTCAAAAATCGTCGTCAACTCTTCGGTCAAACCATGACTATCACTCACTATTAGAAAACGCATAAGCTTCATCCTTTCATGAATGGTATGATTTCTGCCTCCAGTTTTCGTAGTGCCTGTCCACGGTGGCTGACGACCGCCTTCTCGTCACGCTCCAACTCGGCCGCTGTCTTATGAAGCGATGGGACGATAAAGAGTGGATCGTATCCGAAGCCATTTTCGCCTTGTGGGGAATAACCGATTGTCCCTTCGATCGTTCCACGAACGGTCAACGTCTCTCCGCTCGGTTTTGCGAGACAGAGCGCACAGACGAAACGAGCCGTACGATTCGTTTCTCCGTTCAATTTTTCAAGAAGAAGTGCATTGTTTGCCTCGTCTGACTTTTCTGGACCTGCAAAGCGGGCTGAATATACTCCCGGTGCCCCGTCAAGTGCGTCGACTTCAAGACCGGAGTCGTCCGCGAGGACGGCATGCCCAAAGTAAGCTGCCGCCTCCGTCGCTTTTAACGCCGCGTTCTCTTCAAACGTCGTGCCGGTCTCATCCGTCTCTGGTGCATCCGGATAGTCGAGTAGTGATTCGACCTCGAACCCGAGCGGCGTCAGCATTCCTTCGAGTTCTTTCACTTTTCCAGGATTGTGTGTCGCAATGATCAACTTCATAATGTCTCCTCCGAACGTTCTCCGACGTACCACCAAGAAGCACCGAGTGCCGCTTCCGCCGTCTTGAATAATGATTCGATGCCGTGTTGCGCGAGCGCGAGCATCTCGTTCATCTCTTGTAGCGTGAACGTCGCCTCTTCCCCTGTACCTTGTACTTCGACGAATCGCCCGCTTGCCGTCATGACGACATTCATATCGACCTCTGCCGCAGCATCTTCTAGGTAATCCAAGTCTAAGACAAGCTCGTCCGTTCGCCCGACCGAAATCGCGGCCACACCTTCTTTAATCGGTGTATCTTCAAGTTTCCCTTGGCGAATCAAGCGATCGACGGCCAACACGAGCGCGCAAAAGCCACCTGTGATGGAAGCCGTCCGAGTGCCGCCATCCGCTTGAATGACGTCGCAGTCGACCCAAATCGTCCGTTCACCGAGACGTTCTAAGTCCACGACAGAGCGGAGCGACCGGCCAATCAGACGCTGAATCTCCATCGTTCGTCCCGATTGTTTTCCACGTACCGATTCCCGGACAGTACGGTCTCCCGTCGCCCGTGGGAGCATCGCATATTCTGCATTGATCCACCCTTGCTTCTTTCCGCGAAGGAAATTCGGTACCCGCTCCTCCACAGTCGCGGTACAAATGACTTTCGTATCGCCGATTGAAATCAATACGGACCCTTCCGCATGCTTGTTCACGTGCGGCACAATCTCGACTGGGCGCAGTTCATCAAATCGTCTCGCATCACGCAATGCCGGTCACCTCGACTTTCTCCGCATGAACCGGACGCCCGAGCCATTCGCTCGCGAGTCGGTCAAATAGTTCGATATCACCCGTCGCATAGAAGGCATGTGCCGGGACTGCATCCAATCCATTCTCAAGTTCCTGATAATCGAGCATCGCAGCCACTTCAAGCGCCGTCTCGTCACCTGATGAGATGAGGTGGACGTCCGGTCCGACCACATCTTGAATAACTGGGGCAAGGAGTGGGTAGTGCGTACAACCGAGAATCAGCGTATCCATCTCGGATGGTTGAAGTGGACGAAGCGTCTCCTCCACCACTTGTCGCACGCGCTCTCCAGACACTTCTCCAGCCTCTACGAGCGGGACGAACGGTGGGCACGCGAGTGAATACACATCGACCTCACCTGCCACGTGACGTAACGCCTTCTCATATGAACCGCTCTCAATCGTCATCTTCGTACCGATGACACCGATATGCTTGTTGCGCGTTCCTTTGACAGCCGCGCGGGCACCCGGGTCGATGACACCAATGACCGGGATGTCGAGACGTTTGCGCGCCTCTTTCAATACGACCGCGGTCGCCGTATTACAGGCGATGACAATCATCTTGACGTCTTTCTTCAATAAAAATTCAATCAATTCCCATGTATATGCTTCAATCTCATCGTGCGGACGCGGCCCGTATGGACAGCGTTCAGTATCTCCGATATAGACGATTTCTTCTTTAGGGAGTTGGCGCATCAATTCTTTGACTACCGTCAACCCGCCGACTCCTGAATCGAGGACTCCAATCGCTCGTTTCATTTTCATCACTTCCATTCTCACCTATCTTACCAAAAAACCTCGGACGGAAAAAGAAACGTTCCCATGACAAAAAAAGACGAGGTCGCCAGTGGCGCCTCGTCCCTTACCCGAATTACTGAGCAAGACCTTCGCTAGTGAGCATGTCAGAAAGCGTGTTGATTGCTTCTTCTGCATCTTCACCTTCAGCAGTGATCTTGATTGTAGAATCTTTTGCGATACCGAGTGAAAGTACACCCATGATCGACTTCAAGTTAACTGTTTTACCATTGTACTCGAGGTTGATGTCTGATTGGAACTTAGAAGCTGTGTTAACTAACTGAGTAGCTGGACGAGCGTGAATTCCTGAATCAGCAACGACTGTGAACGTTTTTTCCATGAGATGATGGTCTCCCTTCAAAATTCAATTCTACAGGCGAACCAGCAGAATATTTTTTGTTTGTGAACTCATTATCAAATGATAGCGGATTCGCAAAAATTCTGCAAGCGGTTTTTATATTCCGGAGTCCATTCCGTAGGACGACCTTCCTTCGTTAAATGAACGAGGCTTGTCCGTCCGGCGAAAAGGAGTTGCTCTCCGTCATATGCCCCGTAATGAATATCACATGAAGTGTTTCCGACCGTCAAGATATTGGCATGCACAGTCAGCTGTTGACGTGGCATGACTTGTCGAACATAGTCACATTGCGCATCGGCGACAACGACGAATCCGTCCTTTAAAGAGAATCCTGTCGCCTCTAACAACTCGATCCGGGCATCTTCGAAATAGATGAACGGAATTGTGTTGTTCATGTGACCATACGGGTCGCACTCCGAAAAGCGGACTTTCACATCGAGCGCGACACCTGCTTTGACACGTGTTTCCCAACCTGGCTCTCGAAAGTACTTGGTCATCGGCTCGCTTACGCCTCGACCGCAGAACCGGTGCGACCTTTGTCACTACCGAAGAACTGTTTGAACGAGTGAAGCGTCGTTTGACGGTTCATCGAAGCGATTGACGTCGTGAGCGGGATGCCCTTCGGACAAACTTCGACACAGTTTTGTGCGTTTCCGCATTGCATGATGCCGCCGTCTTCCATGAGTGCTTCGAGGCGGTCTTCCGCGTGGAAGGCACCTGTTGGATGTGAGTTAAAGAGTCGGACTTGCGAAATCGCCGCTGGACCGATGAAGTCCGATTTGTCGTTCACGTTCGGACACGCTTCAAGACAAACACCACACGTCATACATTTCGATAGTTCGTACGCCCATTGACGTTTGTTCTCCGGCATACGCGGTCCTGGACCGAGGTCGTATGTGCCGTCGATTGGGACCCATGCCTTCACTTTTTTCAACGCGTCGAACATGCGTTGACGGTCGACTTGAAGGTCACGGATGACCGGGAACGTCTTCATCGGTGCAAGACGAATCGGTTGCTCGAGTTTATCGACGAGTGCCGTACACGACTGGCGCGGCTTCCCGTTGATAATCATCGAACAGGCACCACATACTTCTTCAAGACAGTTCATGTCCCAGTTGATCGGTGTCGTCTTGTCCCCGTTCGCGTTGACCGGGTTACGGCGGATTTCCATCAATGCCGAGATGACGTTCATGTTTGGACGGTATGGTACCGTGAATTCTTCCGTATACGTCGCTTGATCCGGTCCATCTTGGCGTTCAATGATGAAGCGGATGTCTTTTTGTTCAGATTGCATTGGCGTCGTCATTTCGTCTTCGCCCCTTTCTTCGAGTAATCCCGTTTACGTGGCGGGATTAACGAAACATCGATGTCTTCATACGAGATATCGACTTCCCCATCTTTGTAACGTGCCATCGTCGTCTTCATGAACTGCTCATCATTACGTTCCGGGAACTCCGGTTTGTAATGGGCCCCACGGCTCTCGTCCCGCTTGAGCGCGCCAAGTGTGATGACGCGTGCGAGGTCGAGCATGTGGTCGAGTTGTCGAATGAACGATGCCCCTTGGTTGCTCCAACGTGCCGTATCCGTAGCTGAAATCTTATGGAAACGTTCACGCAATTCTTGGATTTTCTTGTCGGTCGCTTCAAGTTTGTCATTGTAGCGAACAACTGTGACGTTGTCCGTCATAAGTTCACCGAGTTCACGGTGAATTTGATAAGCATTCTCTGTTCCATCCATCGCAAGGATGTTGTTGAATCGATCGATTTCTTCACGTTCGTTGAAGTTAAAGAGCGCTTCTGAAACGCTTTCTGTCGCTTGGTCAAGACCACGCATGTAGTTGACTGCCGCAGGACCTGCTTCCATTCCGCCATGTACGGCTGAAAGAAGCGAGTTCGCACCTAGACGGTTTGCACCGTGCATCGAGTAGTCACATTCGCCAGCTGCGAAGAGACCCGGAATGTTCGTCATCTGATCATAGTCGACCCATAGTCCGCCCATCGAATAGTGGACTGCCGGGAAGATTTTCATCGGTACTTTACGCGGGTCGTCCCCTACGAATTTCTCGTAGATTTCGAGGATCCCACCGAGTTTGATGTCAAGTTCTTTCGAGTCTTTGTGAGACAAGTCGAGGTAAACCATGTTCTCGCCGTTGACGCCGAGTTTTTGGTTGACACATACGTCGAAGATCTCACGTGTCGCGATGTCACGCGGTACGAGGTTTCCGTAAGCTGGATATTTTTCTTCGAGGAAGTACCATGGCTTCCCGTCTTTATATGTCCAGACACGTCCACCTTCTCCACGAGCCGACTCACTCATGAGACGAAGTTTGTCATCCCCTGGAATCGCCGTCGGGTGAATCTGGATGAACTCCCCGTTCGCGTAAACCGCGCCTTGGCGATAAACCGCTGCCGCTGCTTGTCCTGTGTTGATGACCGAGTTTGTCGACTTACCGAAGATGACCCCTGGGCCACCTGTCGCCAAGATGACCGCGTCCGATGGGAACGCTTTAATTTCCATCGAGCGCAAATCTTGACATACCGCACCGCGGCAGATGCCTTCTTCGTCGATGACCGCACGAAGGAACTCCCAGCCCTCATACTTCTCGACGAGACCTTGCGCTTCGTAACGACGAACCTGCTCATCGAGTGCATAAAGAAGTTGCTGTCCTGTCGTCGCTCCGGCGTATGCCGTACGGTGGTGAAGCGTTCCACCGAAACGACGGAAGTCTAAGAGACCTTCTGGCGTACGGTTGAACATAACGCCCATCCGGTCGAACATGTGAATGATTTTCGGAGCATTCTCCGCCATCTTTTGGACAGGCGGTTGGTTGGCGAGGAAATCGCCTCCGTAGACCGTGTCGTCAAAGTGTTGCCAAGGAGAGTCACCTTCCCCTTTCGTGTTGACGGCCCCGTTAATCCCACCTTGGGCACAAACTGAATGTGAACGCTTGACCGGTACAAGCGAGAATAGTTTTACCGGAACACCCATCTCTGCCGACTTGATTGTCGCCATGAGTCCAGCTAGACCGCCACCGATGACGATCAAACTTTGATTTGCCATGTAAAATTCCCCCTAATTACAAGATGCCTGCAAACGTCAAAATCGAACGGATGCCGACAAAAGATAGTGCCAAGAACACGACACCTGATACGTAGCTCATGAGACGTTGCGAACGAGGTGACTGTGTGATACCCCACGTGATTGAGAACGACCAAAGACCGTTCGCGAAGTGGAACGTAGCCGAAAGAATTCCGACTATGTAGAAAATCAACATGAGCGGGTTGTCGACGATGTTTTGCATCATCTCCGCATTGACTTCTACCCCGCGCAATTTCGCAAGACGCGTTTCCCAAACGTGCCAAGCGATGAAGATCACGAGGAAGACTCCTGTGAAGCGTTGGAAGAGATACAACCAGTTACGTGCGTATGAATAGCGGTTCGAGTTGATTGATCCGAGAAACGCATAGTACACGCCGTACACCCCGTGGAAAATCATCGGCAATGCGATAATTGTCACTTCAAGGAAGTACAAATACGGTAAGTTCTCCATGAATTTTGCTGCTTTGTTGAATGACTCCACCCCATCGACGATGTAGTAGTTGACCGACAAATGGACGATCAAAAACAAACCGATTGGAATGACCCCAAGTAGCGAATGGACTTTACGACTGAAGTAGTCACGATGCGCTGCCATTCTAGTTCCCCCTTTTCACGAGCATTGGCTCGTATTGTCAATAAAAGCGTTTTCAAATGCAGATATAGCTTTCTGTCTCCTATTCTACTCTTGTGAAAATTGTATGACAAGACAACCTAGCCGATTTGTTCCACATTCTTTTCAAAATTACAGGATGACCAAATTCCAATTGGTCGTTATAATGATATAGAGAGATTGGAGTGATGGGATAGAATGGAAACGATGAGCCAACCAACTTTCGCGATTGAACTGCTTCGCGACTATGTGTTGACGGATTTGCTTGGCGAAGATTACGCCCAAGTCATCTATTGGTCAGGAAAACGGGTCGCCCGTAAGTTCCCGACGATGTCCGACGATGAACTGACTGCTTTCTTCGCAGAGGCAGGTTGGGGCGAGTTGACAATCAAGAAGGAACGTGGGAGCAAGTTTACTTATGAATTGATCCCACCACCTGCGACTCAGACCAAAGCGACAGGATACTATCAGCTTGAAGCTGGATTTTTAGCCGAACAGATTTCAGGTCGTTTCCAATGCGTCGCAGAAGGTTACGCCGATCCAACCCGAAAAGCTGTCCAAATCACCGTCCAACTAGACCGAAAAGACGACTACAAATAAGAGTCGATGCCAACGCATCGACTCTTATTTTTGTTTCCGCTGAAGTTGTTGACGCATGTATCGACGAAAACCATCGAGTTCGTGCCGATCAAATGTCACATTCCCCCCTCCATAGCTCTGAGTCGCCTTGCGAGCAACTTCGATAATATTTCCTGGAAAATGTCCGTTCTTTACTAACCAATCGAGTGCTTCTTGTTTGGAGAGAAGGATACCTTCTTGTTCATAGGCTTGTCCGCGTATCAAGTTCAATACGCTGTACACCGTCTGTTCTTCAATCGAGTCAAGACAATCGAGCGCATCTGCTCGTATCGCATCAGAAAAATGAGCTGAATCGAATCCAGAGAGGAAGTTATGAAGCGGTTGCCCTCTCAAAGTGATACCTCGCTCTAAAATCACTAGGACGTGAGCTGCCAAATCAGGATCAGTGAATTCTTGTTGCAATTCGGTTCGTTCTTCCCTACTAGCTTCTTCAAAACGCGAGCGCCACCCTTCACTATAGTGAAACTCAAAAGGACTTGGATGGTACCAATCTTCTAGTTGCGACGTCGTCATGATGCTCAGTTCGAGGGGATATGGCTCGTTGGAGTACGAGAGACAACAGTCGATGAGGTCTTGCCGCTCCTCTCGAGTCAACTCCTTCGATACGACGAGTAACAAATCTACATCACTTTGTTCCGGATGAAAACCACCCATCGCCAGTGAACCGTGGATATATATATGCTGAACAGTTGGTAGGAATCCATCGATCGCGTTTATGAAAGAAGCGATGAAGTTTTCTACGTTTTTTGAAACCTCTCTCATTCATCCGTCTCCTCGTGCACGTATTGAAGTACGGTCTCCGCTAATTTTTCTGGCAACCCTGCTTCCTTCAATTGTTCGAGTGATGCCAGACGAATCTGTTTCATCGACCCGAAATGGCGGATGAGCTGTTGACGACGCTTCGGACCGACACCCGGGATCTCATCAAGTATCGACTTCGTCATCTTCTTCGTCCGTAGGCTGCGGTGGAACGTGATGGCGAAACGGTGGACCTCATCTTGCATCCGCTGCAACAGATAAAAGGCGCTCGATCGTGGATGGAGCTCGACAACGCCCCCACCTTCTCCGAACAACAGTTGGCTCGTCCGATGTCGGTCATCTTTTTTGAGCGAGCCGACCGGCAAGTCGAGCCCAAACTCATTTTGAATGACGTCGAGCGCCGCATTCAATTGCCCGATCCCCCCATCAATCAGTAGGAGATCGGGTAATCGTTTGTCTTCCGTCAAGAGACGGCGGAATCGTCGACGGACGACTTCACGCATCGTCTCGTAATCGTCCGGTCCTTGGACCGTCCGAATTTTATACTTCCGATATTCTTTCTTGAGCGGCTTCCCGTCTTCAAAGACGACGAGTGCCGACACGGCGTCCGCGCCCTGAATGTTGGCGTTGTCGATGATGTCGACACGTGACAAGTTGGGAATCCCGATCGCTTCACCGAGTTCACGCATCGCAAGCAATGTCCGTTCTTCATCTCGGGCGAGCAACTCGAACTTCTCGTTCAAGGCGATTGTCGCATTCTTCGTCGCCAAATCAAGCAGCTGTTTCTTCGCCCCTCGTTTCGGCTGCATCACTTTCGTTCCGATGGCGTCATTCAGTAAATCAAGCCGGACCGTCTCTGGTACAAGAATCTCTTTCGGCACGACGTTTTGTTCATAGAACTGAACGATGAAACTTTCGAGTTCTTCCGAAGGCTCTCCATGCATCGGGAAGAGTGAGACATCGCGCTCAATCATCTTGCCGCCACGCATATAGAATACTTGAACGCACATCCAGCCTCGGTCGAGAGTATAGCCGAAGACGTCCCGCGCTGTCGGGTCGGCCGTGATCATGTTCTGTTTGTTCATGATGGATTCGACTGCTCGAATTTGGTCGCGCAATTCAGCCGCCCGTTCAAATTGCATGTCCTCAGCGGCACGTCCCATCTCAACGTTCAGCTTCGTGAGCGTCTCACTCGTCTCGCCGTTCAAAAAGCGCCGGATCTCATTCACGATCTCTTTTTGCGAATCCGTATCGACCGCCAGCTCGCAAGGACCTAAACATTGCCCGATGTGATAATACAGACAGAGTTTCTTAGGCATCGGCTGACATTTCCGCAGCGGATACAGCTTATCGAGAAGACGTTTCGTCTCGTTCGCCGCATAGGCGTTCGGATATGGTCCGAAGTAATGTCCACCATCTTTCTTTAACTTACGTGTCGTCAACAGACGTGGATACGGTTCGTTCGTAATCTTGATATATGGGTACGTTTTGTCGTCCTTTAGGCGAATGTTGTACTTCGGATCGTGCTTTTTGATGAGTGTCATTTCAAGAAGCAGTGCCTCGAGTTCGCTCGCCGTCACAATGTACTCGAAGTCACGAATCTCTGCGACGAGGCGCATCGTCTTGATGTCGTGGGCGCCTGTGAAATAGGAACGCACCCGGTTCTTCAAGTTTTTCGCCTTCCCTACATAGATGACTTCGCCATATTCGTTTTTATGCAGATAACAACCCGGCTCATCCGGGAGCAGCGCTAATTTATGTTTAATGTGGTCGGTATGACTCAATTCCATTCACCTCAGTTTAGCTTCCTCCTGGACGGGAAAAAGAGTGTGATATCTCGTCAGAGGAGGATTTTATATTATGAAACGATACGATGTCATCATTATCGGTAGCGGTTCCGCCGCGAGCCAAGCCGCTTCCATTTTACGCGAAGCCGGTAAAGAGATCGCCATCATTGAGAATTGGACGTTCGGGGGAACATGTCCTCAACGCGGATGTGACCCGAAGAAGATGCTTGCCGAAGGAGCAGAACTCCTTGCCCGAACGGAACGTATGCGTGAGCTTGGCGTCGAAGGAAGCCTGTCACTGGATTGGTCGTCCTTTAAAAAGCGGATTGATGAGTACCGCCTCTCTATCCCAACATCCAAAAAACAGCATTGGGATGAGATGAACATTGACTTATATCAGGGAGAGCCTCACTTTATCGATGAGGATTCCATCGTCATCGATGGTCACGAGCTCTCTGCCACTCAATTTTTAATCGCCACAGGTCAAACACCCCGCCCTCTTGACATCCCAGGTGGCGAACTGGCAATCACGAGCGATGATGTGTTCGACCTTGACACGGTTCCCCATTCGATTCACATCGTAGGCGCCGGGTATATCGCATTTGAGTTTGCCCATATCTTCCGACGATTCGGAAGCGACGTGACACTCCTCATTCGTTCACATGCGTTGAAGGCATTCGACCCGAACGTCGTCCACCGGCTCATCGAAGAATCGAAGCGAATCGGCATCACCGTCCGACATGACGTCGAGCCAATACGAATCGATGGCAACGTCTTAACGTTATCAGATGACTCTACCCTAGAAGGAGTTGTCCTTAACGCTACAGGACGAATTCCAAGCATCGAGCGACTTCGGCTTGAAGCGGCAGGTGTCACAGCTGATCATCACGGTGTACATGTGAACGAGCATCTGCAAACAAGTAACCCAAATATATACGCCGCAGGCGACGTCGCCAAAAGTCCCAATCCTGCACTCACTCCATTCGCCGGTCAGGAAGGGCGCCTCGCCGCACTCAATATGCTTCACGGGAATACAAGGTCACTCCCTGAGCGTCCGGCCCCGACCATCGTCTATGCGACACCACCGATTGCCAAAGTCGGTCTTACGGTCGAGGAAGCGGAAGCTGAGGGCATTGACTTCGACGTGAAAGAAACGGACATGTCGCACTTCCTCACCTATTCACGAATCAACGACGCAACCGCCTATTCAAAAGTGTTACTGAGTGCAGAAGGGCACGTCATCGGGGCTCATTTGATTGGTCACCACGCCCCTGAACTCATCAATCTGTTCTCTTTCATTATACAGAACAAACTGTCGCATCAACATGTGAAGCACTTAGAAGTCGCCTATCCGACCGCCGCCTCCGACTTGACCTATCTCATTTAAACAAAAGACGGGACTTGCCTCTTGGCAAATCCCGTCTTTTTCTTATTCGATTCCTTTGTCCTTGTCTTCTTTCAGCGCGTCTTGTAACGACTTCTCCCAGAGCGGGACCCCTTTCGCGTGCGCCGCACGCGAGATAAGGTGACCCCCAACAGGAGCTGTCAAGAGGACGAAGAAGAGACCGAGCAAGAGTCTTGCATCAAACACCCGTTCATCGACATATACGTGAAGGACGGCTGCAAAGAGGACGAACATGACACCGAGTGTCGCACTCTTTGAGGCAGCGTGTGTTCTCGAATAAATATCTGGGAGACGGATGAGACCGATCGCGGCGACGACCGTGAAGAAGACGCCGATGATCGTGAAGATGCCGGTAATGAGATCAAAGATCATTGTCGCGGTCATGTTGGATAATCTCTCCCCTCTCTAAGAATTTTGAGAACGCCACCGTTCCGATGAAGGCCAAAATACTGAGTAGCAAGATGACTTCAAAATACAAAGTCGTATCGAGCAGAATCGATAGTAACGCGACGACCGAGATAAGCGCGATCCCGATGGAGTCGAGCGCGATGACTCGGTCTGCCGTCGTCGGTCCTTTGACGACACGATACAACATCATCAACATCGCAAGCAAGAGAATGGCGAGCGAGATGTAGATGAGAATGTCTAGTAAATCCATCACTCTGTCGCCTCCTTAATGCTTGATTCAAAGTTATCATAAATGTCTTTTTGTAGCGCTTCTTTATCCGGCATGTGGAGTGCGTGGATATAGAGCACGGAATTGTCTTTTGACACCTGAACGACGAGCGTCCCTGGTGTGAGCGTGATCAGCATCGAGAGCAAGCTGACTTTCCATCCTTTGTCGAGCGACGTCTCATAGCGGAAAATCCCTGGTTGGATTTTCAACTTCGGACTAAGGACGAGACGCAGTACCTCAAAGTTCGCGAGGAACAATTCACGGATGAAGATGAGAAGCAGTTTAAACAGACGCCAGACGCGTGTGAAGTAAAAGCCGCCCCCACTAGATTTAAAGAATCGGCGCATCATGAACAAGATGAGTAAGCCAAGTAGATACCCGATGAAGAATCCGCTCGATGTGAACGACCCCGTGAGGAACATCCAGATGAACGCCAGGAAAAAGTTAATCAATAGTTGATAAGCCATCTGTCATTCACTCCTTTATCACGGCATCGATATAGATTTCTGGATTGACGAGCGGCTCAATCGCTTGCGTAATATACGGATGGATCGCTTCTGCCCCAAATCCGTATGCGACCGCAATGATGAGCAACAAGAAGACCGGTACAATCAAACGCTTCGTATACGGTACGAGCGGTCCATCATACTCGCGCTTCGCCTCGCCCCAGAACCCGTTCAAGAAAATCTTCATGACCGAATAGAGGACGAAGAGACTCGACAAGAGGACGAGAAGTGGTCCGAACAGCTCGCCTTCGTCCATCCCACCTGAGACGATCAACAATTTCCCGAAGAATCCACTGAGTGGTGGAATCCCAGCGAGCGAGAGCGCTGCGACGAAGAACGTCCATCCGAACAACGGGAAGCGAGTGATGAGTCCACCCATATCACGGAGTTGACCGGATTTGGTGATTCCGATCATCATCCCGACGAGCATGAAGAGAACGGCCTTGATGATCATATCGTGAATCAAGTAGTAGAGCGACCCTTCAAGGGACGTCTGCGTGTTGACCGAAATCCCGTATAAGATGACCCCGACTGCGATCATGATGTTGTAGATGATGATCAACTTCACGTCGTTATAGGCGATGGCCCCTGTCATCCCGATGAAGATGGTGAGGACAGCGAGCACCATGAGGAACGTCTGTAAAAACTCACCGTTCCCATCAAAGAGTAGCGTGTACGTCCGCAAGATCGAGTACACCCCGACTTTCGTCAAGAGAGCCCCGAACATGGCGAGAATCGGGGTCGGTGCGACCACGTACGCTCCAGGGAGCCAGTAGTGAAGTGGGACGAGTGCCCCTTTCATCCCGAAGACGATGACGAATAGCACACCGATGACGGTGATGACGTCCGGGTTATCGACAAGCGGGATCTTCATCGCCAAGTCCGCTATGTTGAGTGTACCTGTGACACCGTAAAGCAAGGCGACCGACATGACGAAGAGCGCCGAGGCGATGATGTTCACGAGCAAGTATTTGATTGACTCACGTAACTGGACGCCACGTCCACCGAGTACAATCAATACGTATGAGGACATCAAGAAGACCTCAAAGAAGACGAACAAGTTGAAGATATCACCTGTCGTGAAGGCACCGTTCACCCCGACGAGCAAGAAGAGCATCGAGATGTACAAGTAGTTTCCTTCATATGAGTCAGAGAAATAATGGACGGCGAACCACACGATGAAGAGCGTGAGGAGAGTCGACGTCGTCACGAGTAGGGCTGACAACATATCCGATACGAGCGTGATGCCGAACGGTGCTTGCCAGTTCCCGAGGTTGAGGGTTTGAATTCCCTCCGTGGAGACCGTATGCACGAGAAAGAGTGACACGATCGCCGTAATAACTAAAGCTCCAAGAGCCATTGCGCGCTGCAGCTGGACCCGTTTTGGCATAAACATCATAAGGATGGCCGCAAGCGCAGGAATGACGATTGGAAAGACCGGTAAGTTAATCATACGATTCTGTTCCTTTCATTTCTTCCATATTGTCCGTGCTGAGCTCCTGATACGTGCGGTAGGCAAGTACGAGGAAGAACGCCGTCACCCCGAAACTGATGACGATTGCCGTCAAGACGAGCGCTTGCGGTAACGGGTCTGTGAATTCCGTCACACCGTCGACGAGAACAGGGGCAGCCCCTGTCTTCAAACCTGCCGTCGTCAAGACGAGAAGGTGTGCCGCGTGACTGAACAAGGCAGTGCCGATGATGATGCGTAACAAACTTCTTGAGAGAACAAGATAGACGGCACACATCGTCAGGACACCGATGATGATGCTAACGAAGATTTCCATTATTCACTCTCTCCAATCGTTTGTATAATCGTCAACGTGATTCCGATGACTACAAGGTAAACCCCTAAGTCGAACGCAATCGCCGTGTGAAGGGTCTGTTCACCGAGAAGTGGTAAGTCAAACTTCCCGTATGCGTGCGTCAAGAACGGACGACCCAAGAAAACCGAGTGAAGACCTGTCGCAAGGGCAATCAGTAATCCGGTCGCCGTCATGAGACGGTAGTCGATCGGGAGCACGTTCGCGAGCGTCTTCGAATCAAATGCGAGTAGCAACAAGACGAGTGCCGCGGATGTCATCAATCCACCGATGAATCCTCCACCTGGTGAATAGTGACCGGCAAAGAACAAGTCGATGGAGAAGATGACAATGATGAAGAAAATGATAATCGCGGCCGTCTGCAAAATAACGTCATTGACGCGTCTGCTGTTTTGCTTCATGTTCACCTTCTCCTTTCGTACGTCGTGTTGTTCTAAATTTAATCATCGTGTAGATTCCGAAAGCCGCAATCCCGAGAACCACGATTTCAAACAAGGTATCAAATCCACGGAAGTCGACGAGAACGACGTTAACCATGTTTTTACCTGCTGCAAGCTCATACACGTTCTCTTTGTAATACTCTGAGATCGAAGTGAGCGATTTGTTTGTGAGCGCCATGAAGCTGAGAAGCGTCACGGTCGTCCCGACGAGAACAGCCACGATGGCATTCCCGACTTTGAAACGCATCCGTACTTCCTTCTTGCTGATGTCCGGCATGTGATAGAAGACGAGCAAGAACAATGCGACCGAGACCGTCTCGATGACGAGCTGCGTGAGCGCCAAGTCCGGTGCACCGAAGAAGACGAAGAACAGTGCCACTCCATATCCAACGACCCCAAGTAGGATAATGGACGGGAGACGCGACTTCATGAAGAGAATCGCGAGCGCCGCTAGCATGACGACAGCTCCGAGCACATATTCATAAGGTGCAATCTCAGCCAGGTTCTCAAACGAGAAGCGGTACATGTCAAACCACCAGATGCTGAAGAGCATCATACCTGAAAGGAAGACGAAAATATAGATCAAGTACGACCGGATGAAACCAGTCATGTAGTTGTCTTTAAAGCGATATGCCGCCTTGTTCGACCATACGAGCGTACCATCGTACATCCCGTTGAGCGTCAAACGATGTGGGATGCGGTTGTAGATGCCCATCCATTTACCCATTTGCCAGAACAGCAATGAACCGAGAAGGATCACCCCGATTGTCATATATAGTTCAGGCGTCAAACCGTGCCAGAAGTAAATATCTACTTTAACATCTTGCCCTTGCGCGACGAGTGTCGGATAGATCGACTCGACGGCTGGCTTGATGAGCGAGTTCGACAACACGTTCGGGAAGAACCCGAGACCAACAACGAGAATCGCGAGGATGACCGGCGAAATTAACATGCCGATCGGTGCCTCATGCGGTTGTTTCGGCAATTGATCGAACTTCGCCTTGCCCATGAACGTCCGCGTGAACAGCATGATGCTGTAGATGAACGTGAACACACTTCCGACGAAGGCGATGATCGGGAGTAGAATCCCAATCGTATCGAGCGCGAAGAAGTCGGCCGAGAAGACTTTCGTCGTCGCCTTCAAGAACATCTCTTTACTCAAGAATCCGTTAAATGGCGGAAGACCAGCCATCGATAACGAACCGATGACGGCGACCGTGAATGAAATCGGCATGACGGTCATCAGACCACCGAGTTTACGAATGTCACGTGTGCCCGTCTCGTGGTCGACAATCCCGACCATCATGAAGAGCGAGCCTTTGAACGTCGCGTGGTTGATCAAATGGAAGATCGCCGCAATCGTCGCGACCATAAAGATGTTGTCATCCATGCCGTCATAGTGGAGCGCCGCCGCTCCGAGTCCAAGGAGTGACATGATCAACCCGAGCTGACTGACGGTCGAGAACGCTAGGATTCCCTTCAGGTCGGTCTGCTTCACGGCATTGAATGAACCCCAGAACATCGTGAACATCCCGACTCCGGCAATCGTCCATAGCCAGACGGATGATTCTTGGAACACCGGGCTCATGCGGGCCACAAGGTAGAGACCCGCCTTGACCATCGTTGCTGAGTGGAGGTACGCACTGACCGGAGTCGGTGCTTCCATCGCGTCAGGCAACCAGATGTGGAACGGGAACTGCGCTGACTTCGTGAACGCCCCGAGCAAGATGAGAATCATCGCGACGAGGAAGAATGGACTCTCGGCGATGACGCCCGAGTTCGCGACCATATCGCGAATACTGTACGAACCGACCATCGATTCGAGTAAGACGATCCCCCCGAGCATCGACAATCCGCCGAACACGGTGAGAAGCATCGACTTCTGCGCTCCATAGCGGGAACGTTCTTTCTCATACCAATATCCAATCAACAGGAATGATGAAATCGATGTGAGCTCCCAGAACATATACATGACAATCATGTTATCCGAGAGAACGACCCCGAGCATCGCACTCATGAACATCAAGAGATACACGTAAAAATGCCCGAGCGACTCTTTGTCCTTATTCAAATAGTAAATCGAATAAAGGACGACCAGTGCGCCGATTCCCGTGATGAGAAGGGCGAACAAGAGACTGAGTCCATCGACGTATGCCGTGAAGTTAATCCCGAGGGATGGCATCCACGCAATCGTCTCTGTCACGACGTCCCCTGCACTCGTGATCGGAATGAATCCGGCGAAGTAGGTGACGAGCACGACCGGAACGATCAAGACGAACCAGCCTGTATGAATTTGTTTCATCCCCCGGAACAAAAGCGGGATGAATGGTGCCGCAAGAAGCGGCAACAAAATAGCTAAATGTAACAGCGACAAGAAAATTCCTCCTTCGAACAGAGTCGTACAATAGATTGAGCCGTAAAGTAAGGTCACTTGACTCCATCATGTCTTCCTCATGAGTATAGCGTAAATTTTCAGTCTGTTTCCATGATAAAAGCTTCCAGTTCAAGCGCTCCCCCGTCAAAATTCCGAATCTGTTAAATATGAAGGAAGCCGACGGAATTTCTTCAAAAAAAATTTTGAAATCAGACGTTATGTATCGGAATATGACCGGATTGAGGGTGCGTGGAATAACTCAACTTATTCCCTACTTGCCTGTCCTTTTCCTTCTTTTCTATTCCGCAAAACAAAAAAGCAGCCGATCTCAATCGGCTGCTACGCAATTATTGTGCTGTCGCGATAAACTCTTTCAATGCTTCTTTTGGTTGGAAGCCCATTGTTTTCGAAACAGGCTCGCCATCTTTGAACATCATGAGTGTCGGGATACTTTGGATTTGGAAAGCACCTGCGACTTCAGGGTTTTCGTCGACGTCGAGTTTCACGATTTGGACTTGGTCACCCATTTCTTGATCGAGTTCTTCGAGAACTGGCGCGATCATGCGACATGGTCCACACCAAGTTGCCCAGAAATCTACGAGGACGACGCCCTCTTTTACATCTTGTTCAAACGATTGAGTCGTTGCGTGTTTAATAGCCATTTGTAAAAACCTCCCCAATAAGATGAGAGAGTCCTGGTAAAGAACTCTCATGCAATTCATGTTCAGAGTATACCACGGAGGGTAACAACCCCAAAACGTTTTGCTTATTAGCTATTGACGAGGTGCTTACGGAACTCTTCTGTCAACATCGGGACGACATCGAACAAGTCGCCGACGATGCCATAGTCTGCCACGCTGAAGATGTTTGCTTCTGGGTCCTTGTTGATGGCGACGATGACTTTCGCGTTACTCATCCCAGCCAAGTGCTGAATCGCTCCTGAAATCCCACATGCGATGTAGAGGTCTGGTGTGACGACTTTACCCGTCTGTCCGATTTGAAGTGCGTAATCGCAGTAGTCAGCGTCACATGCTCCACGTGAAGCACCGACCGCGCCTCCGAGAAGCTCAGCCAACTCTTCAAGCGGTTTGAATCCATCTTCGCTCTTCACGCCACGTCCACCTGCGACGATAACTTTCGCTTCCGCCAAATCTACTTTCCCAGTCGCCTTACGCACGACTTCTTTGACGATCATCGCGAGGTCTTTCAATTCGACCGCCGGCGTTTCAACAGAAACGCTCACGCCCGCTTGACGTGCAAGTGCGTCGATGTTATTTGGACGGATTGTGAAGAACATGACCGAATCTTTGAACTTCACTTTTTCGAACGCTTTCCCTGAGTAGATTGGACGCACGAACTCTGCATCACGTCCAGTTCCTTCGATGGAGACAACGTCACTGATGAGTCCGGCATCGAGACGTGCCGCAAGTTTCGGTGCGATGTCTTTCCCAAGAGCCGTATGTCCGAGGACGATCATTTCCGGATTTTCTTGCTCGATCAACTGACGGAGCACTTGTCCGTAGCCGTCTGGCGTATAATGCTTGAGGCGATCATCTTCGACGACGAGGACACGACTTGCACCATACTCCCCGAGTTCTTGTGCGAGTGATTGCACGTGATCCCCAATCACGACTGCCGTCACATCGTCTGTCAATTGCTTCGCCGCAGCGATGGCTTCGAATGATACGTTACGTAACGCGCCTTCACGCGCTTCTGCGAGTACTAAAGCTTTCATCTATGATCTCCCCCTTAAATGACTTTCGCTTCCGTGCGAAGAAGTTGTACGAGCTCGCTCACTTGTGTCGACATATCGCCTTCAAGGATGCGACCGGCTTTCTTCTCTTCTGGCAAGAATCGTTCAATCGTCTCGATTTTCGCTTCGATTTCATCTTCATCGAGATCGATGTCCATGAGTTCGAGTTCTTCGAGCGGTTTCTTCTTCGCCTTCATGATTCCTGGCAAGCTCGGGTAACGTGGCTCGTTCAACCCTTGTTGTGCCGTTACGAGAAGTGGGAGTGCGACTTCGATGACTTCCGTGTCCCCTTCGACGTCACGTGTGACCGTAGCCGTCGTGCCATCGATTTCAAGAGCCGTGATCGTCGTCACGTAGTTCATGTCGAGAAGTTCTGCGACACGTGGTGCGACTTGTCCGCTACCGCCATCGATTGCTACGTTCCCTGCGAAGATGAGGTCCGCGTCTTGTTCTTTCAAGTATGTGGCGAGCACTTTTGAAATCGTGACATGGTCCGCATCCTCAACATCGTCCTCGATTGAGATACGAACGGCTTTGTCTGCTCCCATCGCAAGCGCTGTACGCAATTCTTTATCCGCGTCTTCTGGTCCTACCGTGACGACCGTGACCTCTCCCCCGAGTGCGTCACGTTTTTGAATCGCTTCTTCGACCGCATATTCGTCATACGGGTTGATGATAAACTCAGCGCCGTCTTCTTGAATTTCCCCATTCTCGAGCTGAATCGCTTCCTCAGTATCAAACGTACGTTTCAGCAAAACAAAAATATTCATGGTTGATCCCCCTTTAGTCAATTCTTTCCCATCATTCATGAATCAGCATTCATTTTTTGAGCTAGTGATAGGGCTCACTGTTACGTAAGCCCTTTTTTCAACATATGGTGCACATTTGGAAGCGTCGACAACAGATCATACTTGAAGCCGCTCGCCATCCAACTCGTCACAACCTCATCGATTGTGCCGAAAATCATTTGACGGGCGAGTCGATAGTCTAAATCCTTGTCGAACTCACCTGTCTCGATTCCGTGTTTGACGACAGAATCGATTAAGTTCAAATACGGTTTGAGCACTTCTCCGATTTTTTGGCGAAGCACCAAGTTCGACTGCCGCAGTTCGATTTGTGTCACGACGGCGAGGTCGTAATCTGCCGACAGTTGCTTCAAATGTGATTCAATCAACTGATACAACTTACTCCCGGCTGACGTCTCGCTCTCGATTTGTTGTTTCGAGTAGTCGATGAACAGCCCCATCTTCGCTTGGAACAATTGGATTAAGAGATGCTCCTTGTTTTTGAAGTACAAATAGATCGTGCCGTCCGCGACACCCGCCTCTTTGGCGATGGCTGTCACCTTAGCACCGTGATAGCCATGATTAGCAATTACTTTGACCGCCGCATCAATGATTCGGTCACTTTTCGAAATATGATTTGTCATTAACCCCAAGCTCCTTACCGTTGCAGAAAAATGAATGATGGTTCATTCATTTATTATTCTATCATGCGTACGCTTGGTGTCAACTGCTTTGTTTCACTTGTTTGGCCTTCTCTTCGTCGACGAGGACACGGCGTAAAATCTTACCGACGAACGTCTTCGGCAACTCGTCGCGGAACTCATACAACTTCGGCACTTTATAGGCCGCAAGCTTCTCACGACAATGTTTGTCGAGTTCTTCTTCCTTCACACTCGAGCCATCGCGAAGGACGATGAACGCTTTGACCGTCTCACCCCGATATGGATCTGGGACACCGATACAGACCGCTTCCTTCACGGCCGGATGTTCGTAGAGGACTTCTTCGATTTCACGCGGATAGACATTAAAGCCACCTGCGATGATCATGTCCTTCTTCCGGTCGACAATATAGAAGAACCCGTCCTCGCCCATGTAGCCGAGGTCACCAGTTGCGAGCCACCCATCTTTCAAGACGGCTGCCGTTTCCTCCGGTTTCTGCCAGTAGCCTTTCATGACTTGTGGACCGCTCAGCATGATCTCCCCGATTTCACCGATGTCCGCCTCTGTTTCTCCGTCTGCTTTTACTATTTTAGCAGAAGTATCCGATAACGGGGCACCGATCGAGCCAACAATCCGTTTATCCCACAAGAAGTTCGCATGCGTGACCGGCGACGTCTCAGACAAACCGTACCCTTCGACAATGCGACCACCCGTAATCTTCTCAAATTCCTCTTGCACCTCGATTGGAAGCGGAGCCGAACCCGAGATACATGCCTCGATCGAAGACAAATCGTACTTCTTCAGTTTCGGGTCGTTCAAGATCCCGACGTACATCGTCGGAGCTCCTGGGAAGAAGTGCGGCTTTTTCTTCTGAATCGTCTTCAAGACATCCGTCACTACAAAACGTGGCACGAGGACGAGCTCATAGCCGTTCGTGACCCCAAAGTTCAGACAGCACGACATCCCATATACGTGGAAGAACGGCACGACACACAAGACGCGTTTCTCGTCCCCGCGATTGTACTTATAGAATAAGTTCGTGATTTGATCCGCGTTCGCCGTCAAGTTGAAATGGGTCAACATGACACCTTTCGGAAGTCCCGTTGTTCCCCCTGTATATTGAAGAACGGCGACATCTTCTTTCGGTTCGATGTCGAGCGGCGTGATAGGGTTAAAGTCTTTATAATTTTTGAACGGCGTCGATCCGGTCGTATCGATGACGATATTGTTCTCCCGTTTCACTTTGATTGGATACAGTTTGTTTTTCGGGAATGGTAAGTAATCAGCGATACTCGTCGTGATCACGGTTTGAATCTCCGTCTTCTCACTGACGCGAAGCGTTTTCGGATATAACAGGTCGAGGGTGATGACAATTTTGACCCCTGCGTCCGTGACGAGGTTTTCTAGCTCTCGTTCCGTGTAGAGCGGGTTCGTCTGGACGACCGTCCCTCCTGCATAGAGCACGGCATAGAACGAGATGACGTATTGAGGACAGTTCGGAAGCATGAGGCTGACGCGGTCGCCTTTTTCAAGCCCTTTCGCTTGAAGCATCGTTCCGAGTCGACGTGCGGCATCATCGATTTCCGCGAATGTCCACTCCTTTCCGATAAAGGAGACGGCCGTACGATTCGGATAATCCTTTGCTGCGCGAGACAACGCCTCATAGAGCGGCTTTACCTCATAATCGATTGACTGGGGCATTCCTTCTGGATAATCTTGTAACCACGGTTTGTTCATCGCTGTTCCTCCTTAGGAAATGAATACTCATTCAGTTACCCCTATTATAATGCTAAGAAAACGCTTTCATCTACCCTTTACCCGATAATTTTCAGAAAATATCAAAAAAAGCGATTGGATTTGTCATCCAATCGCTGTCATACCCGCCTAAAATAGGAATCTTTCGAATCCAGTTTTTCAAGCTTCTGATTCATGAGTTGTTGCAATTCTTTTTCATGACGAATATTTGAGAAGTCAGTCCCGAACCATGCCTCCATTTCAGGTCGAGAGAAGGCATAGGTCCGGTTCGGGAAAGCAAAACGGACGATTTCGGCGTTCGGGATGAGGGTGAAATAGGCAGCCGCATTCCGAATCGCCAGATGTTCTTGTTCCGCTCGTTCCATACCCGGGTCTTCGTAACGGACGGTCAACCCATAAGGACGCTTCTTCGTCTGCAGTTCGACCGATCGATAGCATTCATGTAGCGGCAAACTTCCGGCAATGCCGACGACGGCTGCATTGTCCCCGACTTTCGCCCCTTTGTATTCAAAGGCGTCCGGTTCCGGGTTCATACATCCTGCCAGTGAAATGACGAGTACGAGCAACAGACAGAAGCGTTTCATAGGTGTCCCTCCTTACGATTTGAGTCTCAAGTTGAAGCGGTAAAGCAAACGTTTAGCGAGTAAGTGTGCTAAGAACGCTCCGATCACAAAGCCTACGATGTACAACATACTGTTCGCTTGATACGTGAATGTCGTGAACACAATTCCTGTGAACATCGCGATACATCCAACGATGATAATGTGGACGAGCCATAACCAGTTGTTGAACATGAAGAAACGACCGTTGTTTTCTTGCGGTGCACGATTGTACATCCAAGCTCCTAACCATAATGACAAGACGATAAAGACGATAGACGATGGAATGCTAATCGTGACGAACTCTTGCCAATACTGATCGGATCGAATGTATTCATATAAAGATAAATTCATCAAGTTACCGAGTGGTGAGATGGCTTGAATAAATACACTTTCATAAGCTGAATCGATTAACCAACCCAACGCATCACCTCTACCAGTCAGCGAGTAAGCTGATCCTTGAATCAATGCGAGAATTCCTAACGGGAAAATCAAGGCGACAAACGACCACACTGATTGAGAAATCGATTCCCCACCGAACGATCCCATCCATAAAGCCAACGAGAATAACGAGATCCCAATCAAGGCGATATACAGGACGATCACGATCGATTTAAATACGGTCCCTTCTAATAAGAAGGAATAACGGGAAGTGGCGACCAATGCAAACATCGCGATACTTCCTAACAGCGTGGACATGATAATCCCACTTGCCCCCAACACCCATTTTGATATGTACAGCTGGGTGCGGGTGAAGGGGAGCGACATCGAAAAGTCCGACATTTGACTGTTTCGTTCGGCACCAATGAGCGACGTGGCCATGAGCGCACTAAACACGACGAATAAGAATACAACTGGTCCTACCGGAATGACATCACCTATGTCACCAAGATAGAAAGCTAAACTCGAATCAGGGTCGAAGAAGGACTCAACCGTCAGGCGATCTCGTTCTTCAAACGGGATCCCGTAATCTACAGAATTCGCTCGTGCATCTTTAATCTGCTCATCAAACTGTTCGAATTGTGTCCAAGCCGGCACAGTGAAGGCGACGACGCCTAAGAAAACGAGCAGCATCCAAAGCAACGACACTTGTTTCCAATCTTTCTTTAACAATACTTTAGACAACATGGGCTTCTCCTCCTAACTGGACACGGAAGACGTCTTCAAGAGACATCGGAATCTCTTCGATGAGCATCGGATTATATGAATCGATGAACGTTTCGAGCTCGTCCGTCCGTTCTTTTGCCATGAACAGCACGACACGTCCCGTCACGCTGATGATTTCGATATCTTTTCGTTCTAGCAGTTCGACCGGGACATGGTCGTTGAAGACGACTTGCCACTTGATGCTGAGGGCACGTGCCTCTTCGAGTGACAAAATCGCCTTGACACGTCCATTCTCAATCATGATGATGCGGTCAGCGATGCGTTCGAGTTCATGCAGTTGGTGACTTGAGACGATGATCGAGCAGTTCCGATTCTCGACTTGAGCAATCATCAGCTTCAACACATCGGATTTGGCGACGACGTCTAAACCGTCCGTCGGTTCATCGAGCAAGTAGTATTTCGCTTGGACAGCGAAAGCGAGTGATAACGTCACAAGTGCCTTTTGTCCTTTAGAAAGCTGGCGGATCTTTTTGTTGTCGATGTTGTATCGCGTCAATGTCTCACGGAAGATGGTACGGTTGAAGGATGGATAAATCGATTCATACAGGTCCGTCGCCTCATTCACCGTGTAATTTTTAAGCGCGTCGGCTGAATCCGGTACGAAGATGACGTCACGCTTCAATCCCGCATCTTTAAAGATACTCTTCGAACCATAGAGCACGTCGCCCATATCTGGGCGAATGATGCCGACCATCGTCCGGAGAAGCGTTGTCTTACCGGCACCGTTACGTCCGACGAGCGCAATGATTTCTCCAGATTCGACCGTAAAGTCGATGCCATCGAGTATCGTTTGACGGTCAATTTTTTTACTTAACTGTTCAACTTTCAGCATTGGATTTCCCTACTTTCTCATATTCCGTTCGCAATACGCCAATGGCTTCGTCTAACGGCACGTTCGCATAGTGGCAATCAATCGCAATCTTTTTGATCGAGGCGATGACCGGCTCACGTGCCGCATCATCGTCCACCCAGTCCTCGGAGACGAACGTCCCACGTCCACGTCGCATCTCGAGCAGCCCGAGCCGTTCCAACTCCTGATACGCCTTACTGACCGTATTCGGATTGATGACGAGATCGGTGGCGAGTTCACGCACGGACATCACCTTATCTCCTGGTCGTAAAATTCCACGGATAACAAGTTCTTTCGTTTGATTGACGATTTGCTCGTATAGCGGTTCTGAACTTTTCATATCGATTTTGTATAACATGGGTCACACCCTCTCATAATCAATGTTACTCTTTAAGTGTATTATATGTATTAGTACACGCAATTACAATAGTTCTTTGAGGGCACTTTTAGTTTACAGCGAAATGGAAATGATTTGAATAAGACTTTGGACCGAGGTATTCTCCTTCAATATCAGGTAGATTGAACGAGAGGTGACGAAATGATTAAAAAACGATTACTGGCAGGTATGGCTGGTGGGTTTCTTGCTGGCAGCCTCTTCGTATATACGACGCTTGAAAAGTCAGAGGCAAGGGAGACTTATATGGCGTATGTGAAGGAAACGTACAACGAACAAGCCGATATCGAACTGTCTCGCGACTGGCATATGGGCGGTTATATCGGGGAAATGACATTGACGAAAGAACCATTCGCTGGAACTTACTATCTTGAAACGTATGGTGACGGCTCCATCCACGATAACGTGCTCGAGACGTATTGGGAACGCGAGGCAGAGCGGACGATTCACGAGCGACTCGTGTCGCAAGGAATCATAAAAGAAGAAGAGACTGTCCGTGCGGAAGTACCGACCGGAGTGTCCGATGATGCGCAAGCAAAAGTCAGCCCGACCCCGACGTCCATCTATGAAACGAATCCGAAGACGTATCTCGACGTCTCGATCATGTTTCATGAAGACTGGAACAATACGGACGAACAGAAACAACGGATTCTCGACGTCATGCGCGTAGTGGAATCCGATGTCTATTGGATTCACTTCTCGTTCGACGGAAAGCCTGGAGGAAATGACGATTACACAGAACGGTACATGATGTTCACGCGCAAAGCGTCTGACATCGACCCGTCCTTCCTCGACGTGCGGACGATTGAGGACTTGAATGCCTACGACCGAATGTATGGATTCGACGAGACGACATTCACGACAGAATATCGATTTGATGGCACTCCCATCGAAGAGGAGACGACACGATAATTTGGTGTCGTCTTTTTTTGAGCGTTTGACTTTACAGGCAATCCAAAACGTTGTATCGTTTGACAAGTCAACGATTGATAAGTCAATTGAGAAAGGTGGGACGCAATGGACCTACGTGAAATCAGCCGATTACTTTACCAAATCAAGTTGGCGGAACAAAACGTCGCATCGTCGTTCGAACGGGAGACAGGATTCAGCCTGACCCGCTACGAGATGCTGCAAGTCGTCAAAGAACGAGGCGTTTGTTCGCAACGCGTGATTAAAGAAGAAATGAAAATCGACAATGCCGCCATCACCCGACATTTGAAAATCCTTGAAGAGAAAGGATATGTCGTCAGAGAGCGGAACGCGGAGAACCATCGCGAGATGTTCGTCCGCGTTACAGAGAAAGCAGAGCAAGACCTCGGGCACTGCGAACGAGACGAACAGGCCAACCACCTCGTCTTACAAGCCTTGTCCGCTGAAGAGATTCAACACTTATCCGGGCTGCTTCAAAAATTGAACAGTCACGCCTAAACAGAGAAAGAAGGAATTCACCAATGGCAACTACATTCGAAAACAATACATTCACAGACGTCATGTTCGGTCGTAAATCAATTCGTGTCTATGACGAGAACGTGAAAATCTCTCAAGAAGAGATGCTCGAGATGATTCAAGAAGCAACGACTGCCCCATCATCGGTCAACATGCAACCATGGCGCTTCGTCGTCGTCGAGAGCCCAGAAGCGAAAGAGACGCTCAAACCACTCATCCGTTTCAACACACGTCAAAACGATTCGTCTGCAGCGATGCTCCTCATCTTCGGAGACATGGAGTGCTACGAGTACGGCGAACAAATCTACGATCAAGCGGTCGCAGAAGGCAAAATGCCACAAGAAGTGCGTGACCAACAGCTCGGCGCAATCATCCCTTACTACAAAAACCTCTCGAAACAAGAGATGAACGACATCGTGAAAATCGATGCGAGTCTCGCAGCGATGCAATTCATGCTCACAGCCCGTGCACACGGCTATGACACGAACCCAATCGGCGGTTTCGAGAAAGACCAACTCGCAGAAGCGTTCGGTCTCGATAAAGATCGTTACGTACCAGTCATGATCTTGTCTGTCGGGAAAGCGGCAGAAGAAGGTTACGAATCAGTTCGCCTTGATGCTCAAACAGTCACATCGTTCAAATAATTCGTTAAACAATCGGAGGAATCACCCATGATCTTAGTCAACGCCACATTCGATATCCAAGCATCACAACACGAGAATTTCTTGCGCGACATCCAAGTCTTGATTGACTCATCAAAACAAGAAGCGGGTTGTGTCGGATACGACCTATACGAGTCAACATCTGTCGAGAACCGCTTTGTCATGATTGAGAACTGGGAAGACCAAGCCGCTCTCGAGCAGCACAACCAAAACCCGGTCCTCATCAACTTCGCACAAAACGTGGCGAACTACGTGTCTGCGAAACCGGTCGTGCAAGTAGCAGCGGTCAACTAATATGTCGACGCTCACCCTTGTGCTCGGAACGTTTGTCGCCATCGAATTCTTCTATATCTTCTATTTAGAGACGATTGCGACGGCATCTTCCTCGACGTCACGTGTCTTCCGCATGTCGAAAGACGAACTGACGAGAGACTCGGTGTCGGTTTTGTTCAAAAATCAAGGCGTCTATAATGGATTGATCGGAGTCGGGCTCTTGTACGGACTTTACCTCTCCCCTAACCCGGTCGAGATTGTCACCATGGTGCTGATCTATATCATTCTCGTTGCCCTATATGGCAGTATCACGAGTGACAAGAAGATTATCCTGACACAAGGTGGGCTCGCCATCTTGACGTTGATCTCGATGTATATGTGATGACAAAAAAAGCGTTCGACCTGAGAAAAGGTCGGACGCTTTTTGTTTGTATCCTCTATACTAAATAGTGAGGTGATGATGGTGAGATACACATGCCCATGCTGTGGCTACCAGACGTTAGTTGAGGAACCGCCAGGCACATACGACATTTGTCGAATCTGTTTTTGGGAAGATGACGGGGTTCAATTCGATGATCCCGATTTTGAAGGCGGTGCGAATACGGTATCACTTCGACAGGCTCAACAAAATTACATTCAATTTGGTGCGAGTGAACGACTTTTTTCTGACTCTGTTAGAAAACCAAATGAACACGACAGAAAAGATCCGGACTGGAGACCGTTCCCCAACAAACTGACATAATGGTATAAGAGGTGACCTTAATCATTCATCTAATCTAATACGCTCCCACATCTCTTCATCGACGACAAAGAACGATTCATGGGAGCATACCGCGAGCACGCAAGTATCCCCCGCATAAAACATCAAGTCTTCCGGAAGTTCCGGATGGATCCAACTGAATAATGATTGACTCCGTTCTTTTAAGAACTGTACCGTCCTGTAATTCATATGGAACGAATATAGATACGCCGTATCCCCAGACAGTCTTGTCGTCTCCCATTCACTTACGATGGTTCGTTCGATCAAATCCCAACGAATCTCTTCAGTCAGCACATTCATATACTCCAAACGCTCGTCTTCGATTTCCATTCGGCGTCTGTCTTCCACAAACGCAAAGTGAGTACAGCGCTTGAACAGAACATCGATGAGCGCCTCATAGTGCTTTCCCTTTACATCTTGAGTGATCATCAGCATGCTTCAAGCCTCCTATGGTGAAGTAACAAATATGCCTATCTCTTCCATAATCTCGAACGAATCTTGATTCCATCTCACTTCAATCGTTCCGACTCGTTCGGGTTCTTCGACACTTCGGTATAATCCAAACTCTAACTATAATCAACCCAATAAAACCGATGAATCCCCATTTTTTCATACGCTCCCCCGCTGTCACTATCCAAAGTCTAGCATATTCATTTTATCAAATTAAAAACCGCCCTGACCGAAGTCAGAGCGGAATCGAATTATAAAACGAAAATCGCTGCAGATACACCGACGACACCAACGAGTGCCATCGTATATACCGGTACACGTGGCATTTCGCCATTGTTGTCGAGTGCTTTCCCAAACATGTAGAAGACGATCGGGTGCACGAGGAACGGCATCGAGAAGATGAGCGGGATGAGAAGTGACGCTTCCGTCCCGAACATGCCGCCTTGAACCGCTGCGAACAAGCCGAAGTGCGAGATTGCTGACGATTGTGCCATCGTTGTGTAATCAAACGCAATCGTGCTGAACGTCAAGATGACGAGACCACCGAAGACGGCCATCATCTGCCATCCGAACGAGAACTGCATAAGGGCTTTGACTTCTTTGAAGTCTTCCCCGTTCGCCGCACGCAAGTTTTTCAACGAAAGCGCCGTGAGCGCGAGACCGACCAAGACGATGATCATCGTCGGCCAGATCCAGAGCGCGCCGTTGTCGGCACTGACCGCGAGGATCGAGAAGACGAAGATATGTCCGAAGAACGGGATGTTGATCATGATTGGCGCACGTTTCGCCGCCACTTGACCGAAGTCACCAGCCGTACATGCTCCTGTGAGACCACTGTGTGAAAGAGACCCCGCCATACCTGGCGCGAGGTTACGGATGTGACCCGTACGAGCAAACCACATGATGAGTGCGATTCCACCGAACATCCAGAACAACTGTCCGAAGAAACCGTACACGAGAATCGAGTTCATGCCTTCGATGGCGAACGCGTCACCAATCCGCGAACCACCAACCATGAAGTTAGCAGCCAAGACGACCGGAATCCCTGCGAAGAGAAGCGCGCGGACAGTCGGTCCATACGTCCAGTTATGGAAGATGGCACCGAGAGCTGACGAAATCAACATCGCGAAGAAGATTTGCGGCAATGCGATAATCGGCTGAACCGCTGTCGCAATCAGGAACGAGACGAACAAGATGACAAGCAAGAGGACTGTCTCGATAACACCTTTTTGCATGTATACTTTCTTGTCCTGAATCTCTGCTTTATGGTCGATGAGTAAGAACGACACCGCAAGACCGAGAAGTGCGAGGATTGGGTAGTAAAGCGCAATCCCTTCTGCCGTACCTGGCTCGATTGCCATACGGAAGAATCCTTCCAAACCGACGAGCAAGAAGAACGAACGAAGGATGAAGATGAACTGCGTACGTCCTGTCCCGAGGAACATTTCTTCTTTAGAAGGAACAACGATATCCTCCATGTCGAGCTCTTGTTTGCTTAAGATTTTACGAAGTTCCTGTCCACCGACGAAGAACGAAACGACTAATGCGATGATTGTCGTCCGTGACAAGAAGTCGACGAGCGGGAATTCAGGAAGACCCGGCGTCGCGATGCCGAGCTCGACCATACCGAAGCCGAGACCGAGACCGAAGATGACGATGACGAGGATCGGTGAGAAGCGCGTCCCCGCCACGACCATACGAGATAAAATGACCATCGGAATGACGAAGGCCATGAGCAACCAGAATTGGTTGATGAGTTGCATTTGAGATAATTGCTGTACAAGTTCCATTGACTAACCCCTAACATAATTTTTAGCACACAATATCGAAGTGTACAGGAATGAACATTATGTGACAATAGGGTGTGATGTTTTGTAAACATTGAAAGCGGAACCAAGTGAAATTGGTCCCGCTTTCGTTAGTTATTGGATTGTCTGAGACCCCAAATGCCTTTATTTCCTGCGGAATAAAAGAGGTCCTCTTTCCCGGTAAAGCTCGCTGAATCACTGGAATGCGCACGAATCTGTTTATTGACGTGCCCTTTCCAATCTTTATAGCGATCGAGTTCAAGTTGATAATAGGATTTTTCGACATACGCATAAATGTCTTTCAAGGACGCCGTCCCACCGTGGTATTGGAGGGCGAATTGGATTTTGCGTAGTAACAGGCGTTTCATATTACCCCACCTTTCTACTTCTGTTTCATTTCAAAGTAGTCTTCTAATTTGTTTTCAACCGCTAATTGAATAGCAGCATGCGCTTGTTTAGTCGGAATGCAGTACTCTTCTCTGACAATGAGTTTCCCATTCGCATTCTCAAATGGTGATCTACCTGTTCTTGGTGATTCTATCGTCAAGGCTTTAAACGGTAGCGAATTTAGATGACGTTCGATTTCCTTCTGTGAAAATGATTCTTGAAATATTTTAGCGATGCCATTTAAAGAATGTTCTTCACTTTGCTTCCTTACTAAATCATAGTACTCTTTTGCGATCATATTAGCTGATAATGGGCGAAACCAATCTTCATACCCTCTGTTAAGCATGATTTGCATGACATTCATTTTATATGTACCTTGACGCGCAAAACCATCAATAAAGTTACAAAAAGACTGTATAGCAATGTCTGATGAGTTGATAGTCATTTTATCGTTCAGCATGCTCATCCTTTCGCTTTCCGACTAAAGTAGTAATGCAATCGAACATCTACAATCTGTTTCACCCATTCATAAACGGTTAGATTACGGAACGATTCATTGAATTCAATATGCAGAGTTTCATCTTCTACATAAAACGGTCCTTTGGCAATTTTATCGAATGGCATTCGTAACAATAATTTTTCAACTCTTTGTTGATGGAATGGTTGCTGAAAGTCTTTTGTCTGTCCATCAATATGCTGACGATATGGTTTATTTTTAATGTAATCATAAAAAGGAAGAGCGGCTTCAGATGCTTTAAGTGGCTTGTACCAGTTTTCTTCTCCTCGTTTTAGCATAATTGAAAGTACAATCATTTTATAGCTTTTGGTCATGCTCGTGTATTCCACCTCGACAAGAAGCGACTTTACATCATTGTATATTCTCGCTTCTTCCTCACTTAGTTCTCCGAGTTTATGCAAGAATCCGAAGAACCCACCAAGCTTTCTCCATTCGGAACGATAAGCGTCTATAGAGTACTCTCCTCGTTGGATTAATTCCATGTAGCTCGGGCGCCTACCCATTTCTTCTTTCACCATGAAATAATTTTGTTCAAGTAATTGCTGACGCGTTGAGGAACGTGTCACCATTTTCTTCAGTAAGTCAACAGTTTGTAAATCAAACTCAATTGTACATGACGAAGGTAGATCAATCGTAGTTGGTAAGGAACTCACTGTATCCTGTCGGCTAGTCGTCAACAAAGCCAGTTTCTTATCAATATTTTTGTAGTTCCCAATCAAATCGATAATCGTACAATGCGTCTTTCCTTTTGATAGACGTAGCCCTCGTCCAATTTGTTGGGTGAATACTGTCAATGATTCAGTCGGACGACAGAACAATAGCGTATCGATTTCAGGAATATCGACACCTTCATTAAATAGATTCACTGCAAAAATGATGTCCAATTGTCCTTGCTTTAATTGGGCAATTACTTCCGTTCGATCATACTCGGCCTGACTATGAAGTGCTACAGCTTGTACTCCTTGCCTCCTGAAATAATCAGCCAAATATTCAGCTTGTATAACGGAAGAACAAAAGCCGAGTGCTCTCGATTGATGATGCTCTGACCATGCTCTATAAATCTTCTCGGCAACACTTTCTTTTAACTGTTCTGCCAATAACTCTTCCTGATCATAACGACGTCCATTGATCAGACGAATCTGAGAGTAGTCGATTTCATCATAGATTCCAACGTAATGAAACGGGGTTAAAAACGATTCTTCAATCGCTTCCGTAAAGTGCATCTGGAAGGCGACGTTATCATCACAAAGTGCATATACGTCTCCTCCGTCTAAACGGTCAGGCGTTGCAGTCAAACCGAGTAAGAACTTCGGTTGAAAATAATCTAGCACCCGACGGTAAGAAGGCGCAGCCGAATGATGGAACTCATCCACGATTATCAAATCGAATTGCTCCGGGTCATATTGCTCCATTCTTTGTTTCGAAGCTAACGTTTGAATCGAGGCGAACACGACGTCAGCAGTATCTTGATTTCTTGATTCACCACCGAGTAGTAACCCGGTCTTCCAGTCGGTCGCCACATTGAGGAATGACTTTTCTGCTTGTAACAAAAGTTCTCTTTGGTGCGCGACGAAAAGGACACGTTTGAATTGTCGTGCAAAGAATGCACTCAAATACGTTTTCCCTAATCCTGTCGCCAAGACGAGCATCGCCTTTTTCCGACCTTCCGCCATCGTTTCTCGGAGTGCCAATAACGCTGCGTCTTGGACAGACGTCGGGGTAATCGAATCATCTTCTATGTAGACGGGAGAATGTTCAGCGACCTCCAATTCTTTGATTCGATCCTTTCGCGCTTCATACTCTTCGCGATAAGGCTGTAACGAGACTGGATTCATTATTTGCGCATATTCACTATAAAATAATTCATGGAACGCAGCGACTGACTCTTCAAACACTTCCTCTGATACATTCGAAGGAATTTCAACATTCCATTCCACACCATGATTTAACGCACTATGCGACAAATTCGAGGAACCTACAAAAAACGTACCGCTTTCTATTGTACGGAACAAATATGCCTTTGGATGGAACGACCTCCCTTTTGAGCGGTATAGTCGGAGCTCAACATTCGGTATTTGGAATAACATATCCAATGCATCAGGATCGGTGAGGTACAGATAGTCTCCTACCAAGATTCTGATTTGAGCGCCACGTCCACTCGCTTTTCTTAAAGAAGCCGATAATTCCTTCACTCCCGACACTTGAGCAAACGCGACGACCATATAAATTTCAGTCGCCGCGTCTATGTGTTCTTGTAAAGGGATGCCAAGATTGCTCGTATGGAGTCGTAAATCACTCATGATCGAGGACCTCTTCTAAAAATAGACCTTTTTCAAAACCGCCACGTATTTTGCGTTTCTCTTCACGTATGCGGTTCAATTCATCGAAGTCTGCCCCATGCATATTTCCGAGTGTATAGACCAACTCCAAAATGTCAGCTAACTCTTCAAGAGACTCTTCATCAATGTTCGTTTCTTCATACTCTTTGATTTCTTCGTAGAGTTTCAATCGTGATTGCTCGAAGTGTTCGGCTTGAGTAAGTTGCTTCACAATCGGGATTTTTCCTGATTCGTGAATGATTTCAGGGATGTTGTCTCTTACTAATTTGTTATAAATCATGTCATATCTCCTCTCAATCATCTATTTACATTTTAGTAAATGCATAGGTATAAATCACTGTAATAATAACACCCGACACTTTTTTAGTTATGGTTTCCATTAAATGATCAGAATCGATGATTATGATTCTATATTTTGTTACAATGTTTGTAAAATATCATGTTGTGTAGGAAGGAAATTAACAATGAATACCCAAAAGAATTGGTCATTTTTAGTTACAAATCTAGTACCGGATGAAGATACCAAATTCACTTACGATGAATTTAGTAAGTGGATGACTGATTCACCCACAGAGGCCATGGTTTACTTAGATGGTATTTTTCAATCTTTAACTTTGAAGCGAATGTATATGTTAGCTAAAAAAACCGGGCGTCCCACTCTCTCGGAACGATACTTTGCTCGACATGTTATCAAACATGGTTGGCAAAAACTTAAAGTTGAACTTAACGCTTCTATGAAAGAATTGAAGTGGGCCCACCGTTACATAGAAATAAGTGATTTATATACAAAACGTAACTTATTGAAAACAGAGACAATGGAGGCATTCGAAAAATTAATTGCACTAACAGAAGTATTTCTACAAGAATCTGAAGAGTCCTTTGATGACTCTTTCAAAGAGAATATGACTGATACTATCGTTGAAACTTCAGATGTATTCATGATGCCCCCTAATTCTCTATACGAATCCGATAGTGTACAAAAACAGCAAACTTCCGAGGAATTTTATATGGAAAATGATTTTTCAGCAAAAAATGAAGAAGAGGAAATGAATGAAGAAATCGAAATGGATGAGTCGGTTCATGAACATATTGATGAACCATCCCAACCATCAACTGAATTGGAAACTAGTATTTTATTAGAGCGTTTACGAATGCTCCAGTCATCTTCTAAAGAGTCAGTCGTTAACGCTGACAGCTTTGGTTTGTTTCGAGAGTATATGCACATCAATCGTCCGATTCAAAACTCTCTTCTTGAAACATTAGAAAAAGTTAATGCGGAATCCACTCCTCAACTGATTTTATTGAGCGGTAGTGTTGGGGACGGGAAAAGTCATTTGCTCGCTTATGTAAAAGAAAAATATCCGGACTTGGTCACTAACGTTAGAATTCATAACGATTCAACCGAGTCATTTGATCCATCTAAGAGTTCAATCGAAACTTTAGATAATGTCATGTCATCTTTCTACAGACAAGACTCAAATACAAAACATCTATTGATTGCCATCAACCTAGGTGTACTACACAATTTCTATAGTTTTGCCGAGTCTGAAAACCGATATGACTCACTCAGAAAGTTCATCGATGCATCAGACATTTTTGGACATGGAGAGCATATCGTCTACTCTTTAGATTCTATCCATCTATTGAATATCGCAGGTTTTCAAACATATAGTGTTGGTGAAGAAGGAGCCCACTCTTTCTTTTTCACTAGCATTCTCGAGAAAATCGTTTCCGAATCAAATGAAAACCCGTTTTATACTGCATATCTAGAAGATACAAAACGTGGTCATCGCTCTATTGTGCATGACAACTTTGATTTCTTATCTAATCCATCTGTACGTGAATCTGTTGTCAATGTAATCATTCAAGCCATGGTAAAAGAAAAACTCATTATTTCTACTCGTGCATTTTACAATTTTATTTTCGATATCTTAGTTCCATCAGACTTAAATCTCGACCGTGAGAGACCGGAAGCAGCATTACCAAATCTGATTTTTGGTCATCCTGATCGCTCTAATATTCTAAGTTCATTACATCAAAATGATCCGATTTCATTCCGGATTCCATACTTTGATGAATTAATCACCAAGTATGTGCTGTCACAGCATCCTCAAGAAATTGCTAAGAATGAATTAAAAGAGATTGGAGACGTATATAGTTTCATACATCATTCACCAGAAAACGAAAGTAAACTAAATACTTTGGGAGCATTTCTAGTGCGTAGCTACTCACTCCTAAATCCAAAAGAAGTCGATCAGTCCTATATGAATTTTTTACAATATGTAAAGGCGTACTACCTTGGTGATGGTGAGAATATCGAATCGTTATTTGAACTCATTCGTAGTGTCATTTATTTATGGAAAGGATCTCCGCGAGAAAATTATCTCTTTATTGACAGCACAAATAATGAATATCGCGTGGCATATCCATTTCAAGCGGAAGAAATCGTAGACCAACGCCTCTTTGATAGTGCTGAAACTAAAGATGACGCTTTTTATCGCTTCAGTCCATTTATACGAATCGGCTTTGACGTAAATGGGAAGGAGATTCTTTTTGATCTTGACTATAAATTGTATAACTTACTGGTAAAAATACAGCATGGATATCGGCCAAATCGTAATGACTTAAGAGATGCTGTGCAGTTTATTGACTTTTATGATGAACTCATCCGGTATACAGATAAATCAAAATCAATTCTTCTAGTCTCCACTCATGATGGTTCGATGGTGGAACTATCTAAACCAAAGTTCAGCAAATCAAAATTCGAAGTTAGAAAGGTGAAGCAGTAATATGATTAATACTCAAGATGTAAAAAATTTCGAATTAGACTGGAAACTTCTCGAGTCATTTCTGATTCAAAATAAAGGCTATCGTTATTCACGTAGAAAAAATACATTTGTATTACCTTTACCTACACGTGAACCGGAACGATCAAAGTTCGAAAGCGGCTTCTGGCCAATAACTGGCGGTATCGTGAGATTGTTATCTAATGAACCGCTCATTCCTGAACATCCTAAGTTGGACGAGAATCACATCCTGTCGATTGGAAAATTTGATTCCGAAGAAACGAGTGAATGGTTCAAATATTTTATCAAGAGTCAGCAACGTAAAATCGAAGAAACAGAGATTTCTAGTTTGTCGCAACTTCCTCTACTCACTTTAAGTGAGAAAAAAGAGAGGAATGGTCAAATCGATTTCATTAACTATGTCTATGGCACGTTGATTGAAGGAAATGAAGAATTTCTTTCACCACTGTTTTTAGATGAAAACAATGATGATCTTCTGACACAAATTTTTCGAAGTTCTCGCTCGACGAATAAGTCTACATTCAATAGTCCTTATTCATGTTTGTTCCCACGTTTAAAAGAACAATTTAAAGAAGATTTGATTCATTTATCCACAAATCCAAAATTCTTCTTAGACAATTTAAATCATCTATTCATTCAATATACGTTTATCTTGATGTCCCAGACTGTTCTTCAAACTAATCGATTTACAAAATTTGATAATGACAAACTCATTCCGCTCTATTTTTTAATGGAATGGGAAAAGGCAGCCCGCTGGCGTACAAGTTATACGAACGGCTATCGATTGTTAAAAGAACAGGTGAAGGATTTTTACAAACATGAGCATGCACTGAATATCGTTTCTCAAACACCAGCATTTCAGTCACAAAAAAACTTATATTATCATCATATTGATGAATTATTAACTACAGCTGGTGAGGATTCAAAGAAAAATTATATTCAATCACTCTATCATTGGATGAATAATTTCTATACGCAGTATAAAGGTATCGAAACCCCACAATACAATGCTGATAGCACGTTAGATGAAGCCTTTAGAGACTTAGCCGAAGCAATCTCAATTGGATTGAATAAAGAGTTAAAGTCTCGATATCCTGCCGCACTTGACGTCTTTCTATTAAAATTCTATAGAAAACATGGTGGTTCACTTGGCTCATTACTTGCCGTAAATCAAGAACAATTATTGACTCTTATAGCTTGCTCAATTAAACAGGACAAGATTGAATTGAATAGGCTTTGGATTGAACTTGAATTAAGAGGACTATTCTTTGATCATCACTCAAAAGAAGAAATTGTTGGGCTATTGGATAAACTAAACTATTTGGAAAAGAAAAGTGATAGCGGGGATGCACAGTATGTCAAATCAATTTTATGAATTTATCACACAACAATTATTACAATTCTTTAAACATGAGATTCAACAAAATAGAACAGATCGTTATTACGTCTATCTTCCGACAAAACAAGATGTAAAAGAAATGTATGATGCACTTTCAGGTTTAAGCGTTTCTGAAACCTTCACATATAAACATCCATTCGGAAAAGAAAATTATGTGACCAACTCACTTAACTTTTCTACAGGAAAATTAGTAATAGCAAGTTCGCTTGATACAGATATTGATTATCTCGTTACTCTGAGAAATGAAATGAGTGAACAAAGCGGACAATGGTCTAATACTTCCTTAATGATTCTGACTGATAATTTAAATGACTCTATCCGAGGTGGAAGTATCGACTTGACTTCTGAAGGTCGTCCATTGCACATTAGCAAAATCATTCAACATTTAGATCAACAATTGGCAAGTAGTGATTTATCGAAATCTGAACAAATGATTATCGCCGATTATTTAAAACGTCGTAATCAACAAAAACAGATTACGAATGGTTCATTTCTAGATTTCATCGATATTTTAGGTCTTTTACACAAAGATACGCTTGATTCGGATGACTATACCTCATTACAGTACTTTCAAGATGGCGACCTAATTTCGCTTATTCGTGAACGAGATGAAAAAAATGTTGGGTCAGCTTCATGGAAAAAGATAAACCGACAAATCGAGAATCGCTTATCAGAAAATCACGAATTATTCGAAGATGTTGAACGTTACTTCACGTTAGGAAACACTCGTGAAAAACTAGAAGAGCGATTTGATAACGGGGCCACAAAATTAAAAGAGGATACTTGGCAACAAGCTGATTACACTGTATTGAAAGAATGGGAAGAGAAAGCAAAATCAAATCGAGATATTCAATTCATATCCGAAAAAATGATTGCAAAAACAGACGGCTCTAAATTATCAACTTCACATTTTTGGAAACGCCCACAGTCTGAAACTAAATCAGGTCAAAGAACTTGGCACATCATCGTCTTTTCTACACAAGAAGCAGACACAGTTCAAATCCATCTTCCTTTTGACCGTTTTACGTCGAAGCAATTTTTGGACAATAAAAGTGCAAAATCAACCGTAAGTTCTGGACATTCTCTTATTACTACGATTGAAAATAATTCCACCCAAGTTACTTTCTCACGGGTACGCTACAAACATGAAGGCCAGACTTCCACTACTTATTTATTTAATATTGCAGTTGTTCCACTGTCGCCTGAGTTTTTAAATCCATATCAATCACGATATTTGATTGATACGACACCTAAAAATCAACAAGCGATTCGCTTAATACTTGATGGCCATCATTTAGTTGAACTCGGGGACGGTTCGGGACAAATAAATGATGTTGTTGTTGGTTCATCAGAAGCGATTAAGATTGGACATAATGATGTCATCACTCTTCCTTTAAATACTCTTGATGAAGGAGAATCTCGCGTTCGATTCTCTGTAATGATTGATGAAGTTGAGGTCCCACTAGCTATTAAAGACGAGATGTTAAAAACTACTCCTTTAGATGGTGTTAGTATTTGGACGAGAAAGAGAAAAGATGAAACATCATTTTTAATCGACTCAGATTATAAAACTATCCATAATGGTCAACGCACTTACTCTACCAAATCAATAGACCGAAACTTTTTTAAAATGGAACAAGATTGGTTAGATGATCATATACGGTATGCAAAGCAACTTTCCGATGATACTTTCGAGAGCATACCTTTAGAGTTACCAAGCGCTGTAGAAACGAGTTATGATTTATTTTTAAACACGGTTAAGAGTAAGGGAACAATCCCTTCACTCATGTATTACGATGACCAAGTACAGTCAGCTGCCTTTGATTTTATAAACAACTACCTGTCTGAAATTGAAAAAATTAAAGCTCAGTCTTTAATGACTGTACAACAACGGAACCTATACCGTTTAGGACAAATGGAAACGATTGATGGTTTGTTATTAACCCCATTCTCACCGTTGAACATTGCTTATCAATGGCAAGTGAACTCGGATTTAGGTTCTGAAGATATCGATTCGAATATTTTAAAAAAATTAAAAGCGAGCTATACTTTGCCTTATGCGTTTAATGTACATGAAATGCTACTGAAGCCAACGGATTATTCTCCATTACCTGAATGGCATGAATACGTGATTAGAGAAAAAGTAAGCATAGGTGAAACAAACTCTTACTTAGCAAAAGTTGTAGAAGAGAAAATGACCCACTTTGCTGATCATTACGACTATCTATTCTCAATACAAAATTCGGCTCCGCTCTGTATCAATGTTATCAATGTCACAAATGATGAAGAAATTTTAAAAGGAATTATTTCTTGGTTCAAAAATCAAATTTCTTCGAAAGGTGTTCTCGAAAACATCAAACCACTTGAGGTGTCTTTATATCTACCAAACGCTTCTGGTTTAAGTGCTTTTGATACATTAAACGAGATAGAGACTGCTGAACAATTAAAAGAGGAATTCGGTATCGACTTATCTATTGATGACTTCGAAATAGATGATGTTTTACATGTTCTTCAACAGTCTATTCTTTATCGAAAGTTAGACTTAGAGGAACCAATCCTCTATTCTCATATTTCATTTTATAAAATGGGAAATGAATCGAGAATCGTTACACAACCGATGCGTGATTTATCAAATAGCATGAACTTAGACGGTTTATTCACTACCGTATCATCGGTTCAAAGTGATGATACCGGATACCGCGTTGGATTCGGTACAAAAGGAGCCGACATTAACAGAAGTCTTATGACAAAATTCGGCTCACTTTATAATGAACTTACAGCCAACATGAAAGACGGTGGACACAGTTCTTATATGAAAGATGTTTCATTGACAATGCACATCGATGTTGCTGATAAAGACGAACTCGAAAAAATTTATAGCGCCTCACATTGGGTAACGTTTATTGATCCACCTGTCGGATTAGATTTCTTTAAATCGTCTTCAGACAATTTGATCATTGTTCATTACAGCGACCAATATTCATCAACAAATGGATATGATGCCATCACTGTAACTGACAAATCAAAACAATATTTTAATGTGATTGAGGAATTTGTTAATTCTCAGGGTGTGACATCTACGCAAGAACAGATAGAAGAAACAATTCGTGCTTTCAACACGTTTAACGGAGAATGGTTACTTCGAGCTGTCCAAGGAAGAGGATACGATAAACGAGAAAAGATGAGTATTGTTTCAGCAATTAAAGAAACACTATTGCTTTTTAATGAAGAAAACACGATTTGGGTACCAATTTCTATGGAAGAAGTCGTGCGTGTTACAGGCAATGTGAAACTTAGTAAACGTGCTGGTCTATTTTCAGGAAAGACAATTGGTCGAAAAGGAAATTGCAGCGATGATTTATTGATGATTGGACTAGAAATAGATCAAACACAATTAAAGGTACATTTATTCCCGGTAGAAGTTAAAATCGGAATAAATGACAATAGCGTCATCTCAAAAGGTATTTCACAAATCACAGAATTGAAAGCTCGACTAAATGACCATCTACTCGATTTAACTACTTTTGACGCTAAATTCTTACGAAATTATTTTGTTAGACTCTTCATCAACAATGCAAAAAAAATGCAAGAAAATGAAATTTGGCCTAGTAAAGATTTTCGTTTAAGTGCAGAGCTAATCGATCGGTTGATGAACGATGATTTTAAAATCGTTGATGAAAAAAGAGCAAAATTCGGAAATGGTGTTCTTGTTTCATTTAAAAAGCATTCAGAGTCTGTACGTCACTCCAGAAGTCAAGGTGTCGTAATACTAGAGTTACCTGAGCAACACGGTTATGAAGCACTTACTCAGTCTTTAGATTCACTTGAATCTTCAAAAAAGGAAAAATCTTTAGCTCCAACTTTCAAAAATGAAGCCTTTGCTTCACCTGCTGATTCGACAGAAAAACAAAAATCAACAGATGAACTAGAGGACAGAAGGAACTTACCTGAAGACGAAAATCATACTGTTGTTGAACCTGATTTAAAGATTGCCCCACTCACTCAGCCTAACCTTGAACTTGTAACTCCAAACGTTGTTAGTCTAGAACAGGTTAGATTGCATCTAGGTAGTGAATTGAATCAAGACTATTATTGGGAATACGGGCATCCACGACTATCCAATCGACATCTCCTAATCGGTGGTCGATCCGGTCAAGGAAAAACCTATTTCGTACAGTCTCTTCTATTGCAGTTGGTCGAACAAAATCAATCCGCATTGGTGATTGATTATTCGAATAGTTACACACTAAGCCAGCTCGATGAAACATTTGTAAATCGAATGGGCGAAAAATTGACAGAACGCATTGTGTATCATGAATCTTTCCCTTTAAACCCTTTTAAACGGAGAGAAAAAGAAATAAGTGGTCGGAAAGAGCCTGAAAAAATTGTTGAAGTTGCTAGAAGAGTAGCTGCAGTTTTTGCCTCTGTATATAGAGGTTTAGGCGATCAACAGAAAAATGCGATTTATATGGCAACTAAAAATGGTATTGAAAAATACGGAGAAGACATGCGAATGGAACTTCTCATTGAAGAACTCGAAAATCTAGAAACATCATCAAAATCAACAATCCAATCTGTCATTAGTCGACTAACCCAGATGGTTGACATGGATCCGTTTGACTATGAATCGGATAATGACTGGAGTAAAATTTTTGAGAGTAACGGGGTTACCGTTATTCAACTTGAAGGATATGACCAAGACGAGATTAAAAAATTGCTGGCAGAGTTCATCCTTTGGGACCTATGGTACTACTCACTATCAGGATCTAAAGATAAGCCGATGCCTGTTATTTTAGATGAGGCACAAAACTTATCTTTCCGTGATGATTCTCCATCTGCAAAAATTCTTCGAGAAGGTCGCAAATTTGGCTGGTCAGCTTGGTTCGCCACACAGTCATTTAGTAACTTCGACAAAGAAGAACTTGCTATCTTAGACAATGCGGGTACTAAAATCTACTTCGCGCCTGCCGATAGCGAATTAAAAGTAATTGCAAATCGCATTGGTACCATTTCCTTAGATGATTTGCGTAGTTTGAAAAAAGCTCACTGTCTCGCTGTTGGACAATTCAAAATTAGTGATGCGGAATTGAGTAATCAAGAATTTCATCATGTTCGAGTTCCACCAATGAAATGAAAAAAACGCGCGTCAAATTGGCGCGCGTTTTCGTCAATTCATTTTTAAATTACTTCTACATGAAATACATAAAGAAACTTACTAAAAATCTATTCGCATCTTGTAAGTGGCATCATATTCATAAATAGCTAAAAGGAATAAATAGTACACTAATCAAAAAAATTATTATTAAATGGATCACAAATCATCTCAAAATTATCTTTAGATTTCCTTAAAATTAACCCAACCTTCAAATGAAACATTAAGTAATTTTTTACCCAAAGCGGCAAAATGAAATTACCATTTATAACTAAATATGATTGTGGTTCAATATTTTGACTTATTTGCATTCTGTATCTATATTCTAATAATTGTCCAATGCCTAACCTGATTCTAACCATTAAGTTTTTTGGACTTACCGTTTTTACCTCAAATATTATATGCGTATCTTCTCTTTTAGAATATAAATCTATAGAATTTGTATCTATAAAATTTAAAAAGTTATTATTCTTCAATATTAAATTTAGCTCATTCACGATAATTTCATGTAAAATTGAATTATTTTCAAAATCCTCATAGTTAAATTTTCTTGCTTTTTCATTTCTTTTGATATCGTCTCTAAATACTTTATTTTGCTCTACAAAATCAACTAAGTTGATTGATCCATCATTAATAAACTCTTCTGGGTTTTCTTTCACAAAAATTTTTTCTTCTTTTTTTACCCAAAAGTTATCTATACTGATGTTACCGTAATAATCAAACCATGAGGTTTGTAATCTTTTTAAATTTTGAAAATCAATTGGACTCCAAAATGTATCAATATTTTCATGATAGTTACATATTTCTTCTAATTCTTCTATTGAATTAGTCGATGTTAATCTTAATCTTTGTTGTCCAAGTTCAAATATATTTCCATAATTTAAGAATCTAAACCATTCTTGTATATGTCTTTTAATTCGACTATCTATCGTTAAATGAGTAGAATTCCGAGCGTTTTTTAAGTTATCTAACGCTGATTGCCAATCTGAGTTTCTTTTTATCGGAAGTAAAGACAGCGCAACTTCGTCAACACCTAAGCTTTTATCTTTAAAAATTGCTTCGTTACTCTTATTCACTTCTATTAAAGTACGTAAAATTAATGTTCCGGGTTTAATTAATATTCCATACTTATGATCAATTTCAGCTCGACTTTTCTCCCCAGTTTTTCTAAATCCTTTGGGCATCTGTAGTTTATAGCCATTAGGATACTGATATCTTAATGCTTGATTTGTAATCAAGTTTTCGAAACTAACTTCTTTATCTAACCATTGAAATCCTAAATTGGTTAATTCAGGGGTTTTTTTATATCTTGTAGACATCATCAAACCTATTTCAGGTAAAATTTGTTGGTAATCTCTCCAAATATCTGATTTTCCATTCCTCATATTTGGTGGTAGCAACTTCAGTTCACTCAAATGGTTATTAATATGGTATTCTCTATCTTGAAAATTTCGATAATAGTGTCCTGCTTTCAACAATTCGTAAAGAATATTTGAATCAGCAATTCGACCCAAATGTTGTGTTAAAGACCATGAATAACCTTCATAAATGCTCAAAAGTCACCCTCCAAAATACATTATTTTATAATCAATGATTTTGATAATATCTTTGCAATACTATTACCGATTGCCTTCGCCATTAAAGGCGGGACCGCATTTCCAACAGCTCTATATTGCCAAGTTTCTGGACCAAAGAATTCAAATGAGTCTGGAAAAGACTGCAGCCTTGCTGCTTCTCTAATGGTTATGTGCCTTGGTTCGAACGGATGAATAAATGGTCTCCCCCCACCAGCTTTAGAACCAACCAATACAGTTCCAGATGGTCTTTCGGGATGTATTCTATCAGTTCGGTCAATAGAATCTCTTTCTCCTTGAGGAACGGTTAAATACCTATTCATGACTCTCTCACCGTGTACTCTTTTACGATTATTCTTGGTATTTTCCAGAGATTCCAAAGCAAATTTTGAAGGAATCCAAGGATGTAACTCTTTTTTTGAATCAACAAATAAATTTATAGTTTCTTTAGAATCTTTATTTTCATGAGTCGGTTCAGGAAAAATTGACACTTCCTCATCCACTGTAAGTTCATTATGAAATCCTAATACAATGAGCCTTTTTCTTTGTTGAGGAACACCGTAATCTGCCGAATTTAAAACTTGAAATGATATTTGATATCCCGTTTCTTCTTTAAAGTAACTAAGCAAATTATTCCAATCTTCCCCTCCATTTACATTTAATAAACCAGGTACATTTTCAAATAAAAATGCTTTAGGCTGTAATTCTTTTACTATTCGAACATATTCATAAACTAGTTGCCCTCTAGGATCATTAATCGAGCCCCTTTGGCCTAAAATACTAAATGATTGGCATGGAGACCCTCCTGCCACTAAATCAATTCTTTCGTTATTCTCAAATCCTTTTAAAATATCGTCTTTAGATACTTTAGTTATATTTTCGTTAATGATATGCGTGTTAATGAAGTTTTTTTCTAGAGTTTCACACAGAGGCGCCTCTAGTTCACAAAAAACTTTAGTTTTAAAACCTGCCCAAGCAAGTCCCAAGTCTAAGCCTCCGCCACCAGAAAATAAAGAGACGCAATTAAATTTAAAATCTATATTTCTATAATCAGTTTGATTATTCAGTACTTCTAAGTATCTGTTCATAGGTCCTCCAAATTAATAAAACTATTTATCAACGTCTTAAGTATAATATTTATAGCAATCCTATTAAAATAATTATGCTTGAAACAAGCTTACAACTACAATATACATTATAACAAATAATCAAACACTTGTTCGGTTTTATACCATGTATTTAATTCTCACTTAATGTTTTCGACAAAAAAATGTTTAAAGTCAATTTATAGAAAAGAATGTTCGCTAATCTTAGGAGTCAATTCTACAAGTCGCTCTAAATTTCAGAACGTCGCGCGATTTCGAGATAATATAGTGAATCCTCATCCACGTCGAATGTTTAAGAACATTAAAGGATAGGTAATGGTTCCAAATTATGATATTCCATATACCTCCCAATAGTTTACCTTCCAATAAAGGAAACTATGCCCTTGAAGATTCTATAGACTGAACCCTGGATAAAGGGAACTTGAAATAAGTGACCCATTGGGGATTTTTCGTATTCGTACGAATCTCTATAATGAACTTAAACATTCAGAGGGGGAATAATCACGAGTAACATCATATTTAACGTTCAATCAAATTAATCAGCTCTAAGAAAATCCAAATGTCAACTCCGGCGAATGCGGGCAGTAGAACTAGGAAAACCTAGGAACAATATCAAGGCCATCTAATTGTCGTACAGAACATTGGTTGTTTTTAAACTGTTTGTAAAACAAAGCTCAGTTTATACATTGAACGTGAGTGGTATCACGTATCTCTCACTAATTATTTTCAAACAAGATAAATATTGATTACTTAAAGAATAAATATACTGGTCCATCGACAGAATTAAATTAAATATAAATTGTATCAGTTTTTATTCCACCACCTCAAACGCCTTCACATATGCCACATGATCCAACATCACAATCAACTCGTCCTCAAACTGTACGAATCCATCGCTCGCATGTCGAAACGCTTGAAAGATCGACTCCAATGCCTCATATCGCGTATCCGCCTCCACCATATACGTCAGCACTTCTTCGTTGATTAAATGGAATTCAATTTCGAATGATTTCATCTTCTCTCCTCCTCACTCTTCTATACCCGTTCCCCATTTGAAAAAAATACAGCTATACATTGGAATCTTTTTCCTCTAATCTAAAAATAGTCAGAATATTACGTCCTCTTACATATTTTCACTATCTATTAGGTAAAGGAGAGATTTAACGGTATGGCTTATCACTTCACATGCGAACACTTAACAAAACGCTTTGATACGGGTGACGTCAAAACAGTCGCCTTACAGGACATTAATCTCCGCTTCGAACACGGGGACTTCATCTCCATCATCGGACCATCTGGGTCTGGGAAGTCGACTCTCCTCAGTCTGATTGGTACACTCGACCGTCCGACAGAAGGAACGTTACTCTTCAACGATGAACCCATCTCTACGCTCTCTGCGAAACAACTCGCGGACTTCCGATTCGAGAACATCGGTTTCATCTTCCAACAGTTCCACCTTATCCCGACGTTGACGGCGCTTGAGAACGTCATGTCCCCGCTCTTCGGACGAAAAGTCGATTACGACGTCCACGAACGTGCGCTCGAACTGTTGAAAGAGGTCGGTCTCGCTGACAAGGTTGATTCATTACCGTCCCAACTATCAGGCGGTCAGCAACAACGCGTCGCCGTCGCCCGCGCCCTCATCCACCGTCCGAAATGGCTCCTCGCTGATGAGCCGACGGGGAACCTCGATACACATACGGGTGACGTCATTTTTGATCTATTGATCCGCTTGAATCGCGAGAACGGATGTGGCGTCCTCTTCGTCACCCATGACCCGGAACTCGCCGATCGAGCCAACCGAAAAATCGAGATGCGCGACGGGCAGGTCGTCGCCATGAGCGACGTCCATCATGCTTAAGTTCATCTGGAATTCATGGTGGCGGAATAAAGAACGGTTCATCCTGCTTATGGTCGGGATGCTCATCGTCAGTACCGGGCTCAGCTATCTTCTCGGCGTGACCCAGGCGAATAATGGGACAGTCGTCAACGAGCTACAGAAACGTTGGGACTCGTCTTATCATATCGTCGTCCGTCCGGAAGGCAGCCGCAGCGTGACCGAGGACTTGAACCTGCTCGAACCGAACTATATGAGCGGACTCGAAGGCGGGATCACGCGCGAACAGTACGAAACGATTCAACAAATTGCCGACATTGACGTCGCGGCACCTATTGCCATGATCGGGTCGACTTATTCGAGCTCGTTCACACAAACGCATACATTTGATAAAGCGGGTCTTTATCGACTCAAGATGAATACGCTCATTGATACGGGCATTGAAAAAATCAATGACTTCCAAGACTTGAAAGCCTACTTTTGGGTCGGCTGGATGCCAAACGGCGATACTACCCATATCGGCATCGGTCCGACCGCCCTGTATGAAGAATTCCCACTCGATTACGGAAGCGATGTCATGCTCGCCGGGATTGACCCGGTCGCCGAAGCGAAACTCGTTGGGTTAGACGATGCCGTTCAAGCGACAGAGTTCAGTCGTTACTTCAATGAAGAGGATGTCCCAGAGCCTTACGACGAAGACATCACGACGATTCCAATTTTGATGAGTACAAAAGACTACGTCGATGCCTCAATCAACTACACCATCGAAGAAGTCGATGCCGATACGAGCGACGCAGAAAAATTCATCAATACGTATTTAGAGAACGGAAAAGAGGAATACCTGGATAGCTTGAAAGGGACAAAAGTCGCCTCATACGACTTTACAGCACAACAAATGCACGACAACATCACGAAACATATTTTAGAAGGAAAACCACAGCCACAAGATCCTCGTCTCACCGTGGAATACACTTGGCTTTCCGAGAAGGCGTCACCTCTTGTCTATGAAGGCGTGACGAGCCCGTTCCCGAAACGTTGGCCGTATTCGTATCAAATCAAACCGTTCCTCGCTGAGGGTCAAGTGAAGTATGGTCAAGAAAGTATGTATCGTAAGTCCAATTTATACGCAGAAGACCTCAACGATGCACCGAAAGTAAAATATAACTACATCGGCTTATTCGACCCATCGAAACTGAAGTTGTCAAAAGATCCGTTGACGGAACTCCCGATGGAGACGTATTTCCCGGCAAGCGCCGAATGGGTCATGAACTCGAAAGACGAGCCGGTCAACCCACCGACGACCGTCAAACCGACGAATAACCCATATAGTTTCTTGACGAAGCCACCTTCGATGTTGACGACACTCGATGCGGCGTTCGCCATCGCCGGTGACAAGGCCATCTCGGCCATTCGCGTCAATGTGAAAGGCGTGGACGTCTTGAACGAAGAAAGTGAAGCGAAGCTCCAAGCGGTCGCGAAGGAGATTGAAGACAAGACCGGTCTCATCACCGATGTCACGCTCGGCTCATCTCCACAATACGCCGTCACCTATCTCCCTGGTTTAAAAGGAGAAAGTTCGCTCGGTTGGATTCAGCAGCCATGGATTAAAATCGGGTCGTCAATCACGATTTTCCAGGAAGCGAAACTCGGCTTCTCCGGTGTCGTCGCGAGTGTCATCCTCGTCGCGATGTTTTATGTGTTCAGCTCGAACATCATCATGTTGTACGCACGGAAGAAAGAGTTCGCCATCCTCTTGTCACTCGGTTGGCGGCCGAGTCAGCTGTCGAAACTGTTATTCTTAGAAGCCACGATCCTCGGGTCGATGGTCGCGCTCATCTCGTGGATGATTCTCGGAACGTTCCTTTGGACGGCGGCGGGCTCGACTTCGATTACCCGTATCTTATTGATCGGGCTAGCCGGTCTCTTGATTTACTGGCTCGGGACACTCATCCCGATTCGACTCGTCCGTCGCATCAAGCCATATGAAACGATGCAGTCTGGTGAAGTCTCAAAAGGACGACGCCTCGGCCGCTCTCGCTCAAGCGTCGGCATGAGCTTGAACCAACTCGTGACGTATTGGCCACGGACGTTGTTGTCGATTCTCGCCATCGCTTTACCGACGAGTCTGTTCGGCTTCTTCTTGTTCGTCACGTTCCGCCTCCAAGGTGTCTTGTATACGACGTGGATCGGCGAGTTTGTCGCCCTTGAAGTCGGGACGATGCATTACGTCGCCATGGGGGTCGCCTTGCTGATTGCGATGCTCACGACGACCGAGATCATGTGGCAAAACGTATCCGAACGAAAGCCACAACTCGCCGTCTTGAAAGCGCTCGGTTGGAAGAATACGTCCATCCGTCGTCTCGTCTTGACAGAAGGCGCGTTGACCGGCTTCTTCGCCGGACTACTCGGTGTGACGTTCACCATCATCATCGTCACGATCATGTATCAACAGTTCCCGATGTCAGAGCTACCGTTCTTGTTTGCGACCATCTTCATCCCGGTCGTAACAGGTATCTTAGGTGCACTCCTTCCTGCTGAACGTGCGGTGCGCATCACGCCGGCTGAAGCGATCGGTGGGCATGTCGTCAACCAAAAGCAAATCGAAAAACGATTTCGCTTCGTCCTCGGAACGACAGCGACTGCACTCGTCGTTGGGATCATCAGTTTATTCGTCTTCACATCACCAGAAGTCAAGCCGGTCACGGAAGAGGCGAAAGCGACACCGGCCCCGACTGCGCAGACGACGGGTGCGAAACAGGCTGATTTAAAAGCAGGTAAATCGAAAGAAGCCAAAGCGACCACACCGAAAGAAGATGATCTTCAAAAAATCATGAACCTCGGCACGTTCCAAACGTTTATTGGAGATCCACAAATGAAAAAACGTGAATTCCAAGTGGGTGAACCTGTGTACGCCTCTCCGGATGGAACCGAACCGGAAGATGGCAAACGATTCGTCAGCCTACCGCTTACGTTGTATGACAAAGATAAGGGCTATGGTGGCTATGCGGACTATCGACCGAACGGATTCCGCATGTACACGCCAGATGGCACAGAGTACAGTCCGGTCGACATGGTCAACCACAATAAGAAAGCGTTCCAAGGTGGCTTTCGTTACAAACCAGGCGAGAAATCTGAAATCGATTTGGTCTTCCTCGTCCCCGAAAAAGAGAAGACGCTCGTCTTGTTCGCTTCGAGTGATGCCATGCCGAAAACCTATACCGTCAAAATTGATGTTCCTTAAACGAAACAACGTCGCCCCGATTCGAGGCGACGTTGTTTTTCATTCGGCTTCTTCCACAATTTTGACACGTACTCCTGTGTCCCCGACTTTTCCTAGGTTTTCTACGGTCGGGTCTTCATACGCCAGCACATGGAACTCCTGCTCGATCGTACGGATGACATAATGCGCGAACGCGCCACGGTTACGGTTCACCGGATGAATCGCCATCCGTTCACTGGCGAATGACATCAGGCGTGATGCGGACAGTTTTACAATCGGATGCTCGTTCCATAATCCGTCTTCTTTCATTCCGTGCTCTTCTTGTGTCCCTAGAAAGACGGCATACTGTTCGAAGCGAACTCGGATGCGGTCGCGCTCGGCATCCCATGTGAGGAGCATCGTCGGATTCGCCGCTCCATAAAATGTCCACTCTAACGGGTAATACGCCTCATTCTTCATCTGAAACGATTCCATGTCGAGTACGTAGCGTTCGGTCGACATCAAGTAGTGTAAATCTAGTTTCATGAGATCCCCCCTTAAAAACACAACAACTTGTTATATGATTTCCCCTTCTTGACGTAAAATCTCTTCGATTTCTATGAATTCCCCTTCGATAATCTCAAGGTTCTCTCGTTTCACTTCTTCCACACTTTCAACAAACTCCGCTTCCGTCATGTTTACGCCTTCTTCAAGCGTATTCATGAGACGATTACCCATCTTCGTCATCGATGAGTATGTGATCCCTCCTGAGATGACACCACCTGCGAGTGGGATCATCTTCGAGATTCCTTTGGCGAACGTGTCTTTCGTCATCTTCACGCCAATCATCGCTGACATTTTCTTGATGATTGGATAGTATACCGTTTTCATCAATGCTTTGTTCGGGATCTTTTTCAAAGCTTCTTTCGATAATTGTGCAGACAATGCCTTGATGGTAGCCGTCGCGCCGCCCACTCCGAACATGACACCTAAAAAGAGAATCAATTCTCCATTCACCCGTTCGACATTTAATTCCCCGTCTTCCCAAAAGTCATCGTACCCATATAAATACCCGATTTCTTGCGCTAAACGAAGGGCGAAACCGAAGAATTGTGCTGTATCGGCCGGAATCGTTGCAGCAAGACCGATGCCTCCAGGTAGCCCGGCTGCAAACGATGCACTCGAACTTTTCATCGTCTGATTGGTAATATTTCGTTTCGCTACTTTTTTGATGATTGAAAGAGGGACCTTTGCTTCAAGCGGTCCCTTTTCGACAACCTCTGCCAACTGAGTCGCTGGCACGTACTTACTGAAACTTTGGGCTAAAAATTCTTTTCGATCTACTTTCACTCCAGGCAATTTCACTGCATTCGTCATCAAGACTTCAAACACTTCTGACCCGTTCGCCATGACCTACACCTCAACCTTCTTATGTATCTCGTTCCATAATCTAGTTTTAGTATATCGATTTCCTCACACGAATTGTAAAAAAATTTCCTTTCACCCATATATTTTATATTCAAGGTCCCTGAAATAAAAAAAAAGGGAGCATCCAAACGGATTCTCCCTCTTCCCTCAATAAAAGATATACCATAGTGCCGCTGCCACTAAGAACAGCCCGGCCCCGATGAACAAGATCTTTGCCAATCGTTCGTATACCATGTCTTCACCTCACCAATGCCGCGCCGACGACGAGGGAGACCCCAATCGACAGCAAGAATGCCAACAACCCGACGGCGATATTCCCTTGTTGAATCTCATCGTTCACCTTCAGTGTCGGTGTCAAAAATTCAAACAACCAGTATGTCGCGAGGAGCAAAATGAATCCAAAACCACCCCCGACGAAGATGTCGATTGTGCTATCATGATGGCTCTCGACGACCCGGAAGATGTTGGCGAGACCGACAATCTTCCCGCCTGTCGCCAAGGCGACGGCAATATTTCCTTTTTGAATCTCACGCCAGTTGCTGTACGGCGTTGTCACCTCGAAGATGGCAAGACCGACGACAATCATCAGTCCCGCCATCGAATAGAGGCCGAACGACTCCAGCATAACGGCAAACGTAATCGTACCCATTCCCGACTCCCCTTACTTCAGTTCGACGACCGTGACACCGAGTCCACCTTCGCCCATTCCTCCCGGGCGCTGGCTCTTCACGTGACGATGTCCTTTTAAAAATTCTTGTGTCGCCTGACGCATCGCTCCGGTACCTAATCCGTGGATGATGCGGACGTTGTCATAGCCCGACACGAGTGCTTCATCGACATACTTGTCTAGACGCATAAGCCCCTCTTCGACACGAACGCCACGGAGGTCGAGCTCGGACTTCGTCGAGCTCTGACGTTTGAGCGAGCTCCCTTTCGACTGAAGCGACTTCTCTTTCGATGGACCGATCTTCTGAAGGTCGTCCGCTTTGACGTTCACTTTCATGATGCCAACTTGGACGTTATACTCATTGTCGTTGATTTGTTTCACGATGTAGCCTTTTTGATTGAACGTCGTCACTTTCACTTCTTCGCCCTTACTGAACGTACGTTTCTGCTGGGCTTTTTGTTTCACTTTTTGAATCTTTTTCTCTTGAAGCGTCGGTTTTGCCGATTCGAGCTCTTTCTTCGCCGCGATAATCTCGTGCTCTTTGACGATTCCTTGCTCACGTAGTTTCTTCAAGCGGTCGATGACTTCGTTCGCTTGACGCTTCGCCTGTTCGACGGCCTTCTCGGCTTTCGCCTCGGCCGCGCTATACAAGTTGTCGCGTTCGCGCTCAAATTCGGTCATCTTCGCTTCGAATTCGGCCTGCTCTTCTTCAAAGTCATGGCGCTTGACGATGAGCTCTTGCTCGAGCTGCTCGGCGCGTTGCTTCGCTGCTTCAAGCTCATTGATCATCGATTCGACTGACTCGGCATCACTACCGACGTGGCTACGTGCCTTGTCGATGACTTGCTCAGACAGTCCGAGACGACGACTGATCTCGAAGGCGTTCGAGCGACCCGGTACGCCAATCAAGAGACGGTACGTCGGGCTGAGCGATTCGATATCAAACTCCATCGAGGCGTTCATGACACCTTCGCGGTTATAAGCGTATGCCTTCAGTTCCGAGTAGTGTGTCGTCGCAGCGACACGTGCCCCGCGGCGTTTCACTTCATCTAAGATGGCGATGGCAAGGGCAGCCCCTTCTTGTGGATCCGTCCCGGCACCGAGCTCATCGAAGAGGACGAGTGACATGAAGTCGATTTTGTCGAGCATGCCGACGATGTTTGTCATATGCGAGCTGAAAGTCGAGAGACTCTGTTCAATCGATTGCTCATCCCCGATATCGGCATAGACCGCGTCAAACACGGAAAGCTCTGTCCCGAACTCTGCCGGCACGTAGAGACCTGATTGCACCATCAATTGAAGGAGTCCAATCGTCTTCAACGTGACGGTTTTCCCGCCGGTGTTTGGTCCGGTGATGACGAGTGACGTGTAGTCTTCTCCGAGCTCGACTGTGATCGGTACGACCTCATCTTTCGGGATGAACGGATGACGTGCCTGTTTCAACTTGATTTCTCGATTGTCGTTCAACTTTGGCTCGGTCGCTTTCATCTCTTGTCCGTATGCGACTTTCGCAAAGATAAAGTCTAGTTCGGCCAACACGTCGAGGTTCGTCATGATGGCATCATGGACCCCACCGACCTCGTTCGAGAGAGCACTTAAAATCCGCTCGATTTCAGCACGTTCTTTCAGACGAACTTCTTGAATCTCGTTATTGATGGAGACGATGGCCTGCGGCTCAATGAAGAGTGTCTGACCAGAAGCCGACTGGTCATGGACGATTCCACCGAACGCTTGACGGTACTCTTGTTTGACCGGTACAACATAGCGATCGTTCCGGATTGTGACGATGGCGTCCGAGAGCATCTTCGCATTGTTGCGGAGGATGTTGTCGATACGTGACCGGACACTCCCTTCAAAGCTCCGGAGCTGTGTCCGAAGTCCACGGAGTTGTGGACTCGCGGAATCTTGGACAGTCCCTTGGTCGTCAATCGCATGACGAATCGCCTGTTCGACCTCGATGAGCTTCGTCAACTTGTCCGCATACTCGTCAAGACGTGGAATGCGAATCTCTTCGTTATCCTCGTGAAGCTTCTCGAAGAAGTTCTTCACTTGGCGTCCGCCATACATGACGGCAGCGACGGCGAGCAATTCGCTCGTCGAGAGGACCGAGCCGATTGCGGCCCGTTTCACTTCCGCACGGACATCCGTAAGCCCACCGAGCGGCAGACGGTCACGGAGACGAACGACCTCGGTCGCCTCTTTCGTCACGTTCAAATTCGAGAGCACCCGGTCGTATGAGTAGTCAGGTTGCATCTTCAGCGCCAAATCTTTTCCGAGCGAGCTCGCCGCGTGACCGGCAAGCTGTTGGCGCAATTTTTCATATTCTAATACGCGTAACGCGTGGTCCATCTAGCATGTTCCTTTCTATCGCTTCGCCGCAAAGAACGCCTTGGCGTCTTCAAACGTGAAGCAGTTGATAATATCTGATGGTTCGAGATAGGCTTTCCGTGCGTGCAACACACCGAGGGCCATGTCTTCCATCATATCTGGGTGGTGCGTGTCCGTGTTGATCATCACTTTGACGCCCGCTGCCTTTGCCTTCTTGAGCGTGGAAGCTGTCAGGTCGAGGCGGTTCGGGTTGGCGTTCAACTCGAGCGCCGTCCCTGTTTCTTTCGCGAGCGCGATCAACTTGTCCTCGTCGATTGGATAGCCGTCCCGACGACCGATGAGTCGACCCGTCGGATGGGCGATCACGTTGACGTACGGAGAACGACAGGCGTTCTCGAGACGAGCCATGATCTCGTCGACCGATTGGTCCATCTTCGAATGGATGGAGGCGACGACGTAATCGAGCGTCTCTAGAAACTCGGGTTCATAGTCGAGCGTCCCGTCAGGACGGATGTCCATCTCAACGCCTCGTAACACGTTCATATCATGTGTCTTCGCGGCCTCGCGGATTTCTTCCCCTTGTGCTTCGAGCCGTTCCTCGGTCAAGCCATTGACGAACGTCAAATACTTCCCGTGGTCGGTGATGGCCATCCATTCATAGCCGCGATCTTTCATCGCCACGACAATTTCGTCGACGGTCAACTTCCCGTCCGACCAGACCGTGTGCATGTGCGCGTCAGCCTTGATGTCCTCGAGCGTGACGAGCTTCGATAAGTCGTGCTCGAACTCAGCATGCCCCTCCCGAAGTTCAGGCGGGATGAATGGGAGACCGTACCGTTCGAACAATTCTTCTTCTGTTTTTGGTTGCCACAATCCGTCTGCTGTCTCGACCCCATATTCGGAAATGGACTCTCCTTTTGCTTTCGCGAGTTGACGCATGCGGACGTTGTGGTCTTTCGAGCCCGTGAAATGGTGAAGCGTCGCAGCGAACGCGCCTGGCTCGACCATACGGAAATCGACCGATACCATCTCTTCACGTTCGAGGACGAGCGAGACTTTCGTCTCGCCTGCCGCAATCACTTCGTTGATGAACGGCAAAGCGAGCAGCTTCTCACGTAGCTCAATCGGCTCCTCGGTCGCGATGATGAAGTCAAGGTCTTTACACGTCTCTTCGGCACGGCGGAAGCTTCCTCCGACCGAATGACGCAAGACGAGCGTCTCCTTCTCTAACACCTCATTGATTTCTTCAACGATTGGTCGCATGACTGCATAAGCCAATCGTTCTGGACGTGATTCGAGGTTCTTCGCGGCGGCGAGTAATTTCTCCACACTCTTCGCCCCGAAACCGGGTAGTGATGCAGCCGTCCCGTCTTCGAGTACACGGATGAGCGACTCCAAGTCGACGACACCGATTTCACGGAGTTTAGCAAGTTTCTTCCCGCCGAGCCCTTGAATTTTCAAGAGCTTCATCAAACCGAACGGAATCTCTTCTTGCAGTGCTTCAAGTACTTCACTGCGTCCTGTGTCTCGATACTCTTCAAGGACTGCAGCCGTCCCTTTCCCGATTCCTGAGATGGACGTCAAGTCGTCGATGTCCTCGAGTTCAAGGTCCGTGTTCTCTAGCGCTGTCGCCGCCTTGCGGAACGCATTGATTTTAAACGGGTTCTCCCCTTTGATCTCCATATATTGCGCGATTTTTTCGAGCAACATCATCGCTTCTACTTTATTCATATGCTTCCCCCTCTCACACAGAAAAGACCGAGACACAAGCACTAGCTTGCATTCCGGCCTGTCGTGTCACAACATCTTATTTGAAAACCAATCCGATAGATATGGCGTGTCTTGAATGATATATGTCGCTAGCGACGATTTGTCGACGGCGTTTTGAACGCTCGCCATCGGCACGAACGCGATCACCCAAAGGATGAAGAATGTGATGACATATGCCTCGAAGAATCCTAGGACAGCTCCGATCACACCTTTTAATTGGCGCAAAATTGGCAAGTCCGTCAAGAAGTCGAGCATCGCCAAGATGAGATGCAAGACGAGTTTCGTAATGAGGAACAAGACGACGAACCAAAAGACGTTATAAAATGTCATCTCAATCCCTGAAAGGGAATCGAGGTCCAACACGCCACCCGGGAGCGTTCCGTCGAGCTGAGACGGATACGGGATCCACAGCTTGAACGCTTCGGCTAACTCTTTATAGTACGTATTGGCGACTAGAAAACTGATGATGAGCGCGACCCAATGGCCGAGCTGTAGAATCGCGCCACGACGGAAGCCGTTGACGATTCCGATAAACAAGAAAAACAGTATAAGTAGCGTAACCATGGATTGATTTATTCTCCCATATTTCGTTTAGTTTTGACGTGGTCGCTCGCGATTTGAATCGCAGCCAAGACCGCTGCCTGACGAGCATCTAGATGAGGGGATTGTTCACGAATTTCGCGGATCTTACTGTCGACCAAAAAGCCTACTTCCCTCACATGGTCAGCGGGTTCTTCGCTTACGATCGTATAGTCTTGACCCGCAATGTGAATCGTTGTTCGTTGTAACTGCACGCGCACCCCTCCTTTACGTCTGTCAGAATTAATCATAACATCGTTTTTATATTAGGAAAAGGAGAAGCCCCTTCCCTTGATATGTACAACATTTTCTAATACCCTTCTAAACAGTTGTCAAACGTCTTTCTTTAGAAAAATTGTAAGAGAAGGTGGCAACATTCCGTAAAATGTGCGAAAATATCAACTATTCAAACAAACAGAAAGGGTGATTGATTTGAAATTACGTATTGGCCTCTTAGGTCGCATCATCATCGCGATCGCTTTCGGTATTTTACTCGGGAGCATCGTACCAGAAAGTCAGAACTGGATCGTTCGGACGTTCGTGACGTTCAACACGGTCTTCGGGCAGTTCTTAGGCTTCGCTATTCCATTGATTATTCTTGCTTTTATCATCCCGGGTATCGGGGAACTTGGAAAAGGAGCAGGAAAGCTGGTCGGACTCACAGCACTCATCGCTTACGCATCAACCATCATCGCCGGAACATTAGCATACTTTGCAACAAGCAACTTGTTCCCGCAAATTTTGACACGGTCGACGACAGGAGCCGAAAATCCAGAAGAAGCCTTGTTGAAAGGGTTCATGGAATTTGAGATTCCACCTGTATTCGGTGTTATGACCGCACTTATCTTAGCTTTCGTCATCGGAATCGGGATTGCCGCGATCGAAAGCAAACGGTCACTCGACCTCGCCATGGATTTCCGCGATATCATCGAACTCTTAATCAGTAAAGTCATTATTCCATTACTTCCAATCCACATCGCCGGAATTTTCATGAACATGACGTACGCTGGTCAAGTCGCTGAGATCCTATCGGTCTTCTCGCTCGTCTTCGTCACAATCATCGTCCTTCATTTGACGATGCTCATGATTCAATATTCAATCGCAGGTGGTCTTAACAAAGAGAATCCGTTCAAGTTGCTCAAGACGATGATGCCGGCTTACTTCACAGCCATCGGGACGCAATCATCGGCCGCGACGATTCCAGTCACGCTTCGCCAAGCGAAGTTGAACAACACGGACGAAGGTGTCGCGAACTTCGTCATCCCGCTCTCGGCAACGATCCACTTGTCAGGGTCGACGATCACACTCACATCGGTCGGTGTCGCGCTCATGTACTTGAATGGCATGGCGTTATCCTACGCAATCATGCTTCCATTCATCCTCGCACTCGGTGTGACGATGATTGCAGCACCAGGTGTACCAGGCGGGGCCGTCATGGCATCGCTCGGATTGTTCGGCTCGATCCTCGGATTCGACGCGACGATGCAAAGCTTGGTCATCGCGCTCTACTTGGCACAAGATAGCTTCGGGACAGCAACAAACGTCACGGGTGACGGTGCCATCGCGAAAATCATTCATTACTTCAAACACAACACAAAACTTCTCGACAACACGTCGTCGAAACAAGAAGATATCGCATAATGAACGACTCATAAACGGGCAAGCCATCAGGTTTGTCCGTTTTTGTCTACATATAATAAAGGAGAGAACCATATGGAATGGATTGAATGGAAAGACCCTGATCACTTCTCAGACCGCGTCATGACGGCATTACTCGACGAGGAGGCAAAGAATAGCCTCATGATTGGCGTCTTGAATAACGTCAAACAAGGAATCTATGAAACGTTTCATCAGTTCACAGTCGAAGAGGACGGGGAGCTTCTCGCCATCCTCCAAGTGACACCACCGCATCCACTTCACTATATCGTCGTGAAGACGGAGCGCTCGGACCTTCTCCCGTCTTTCATCATCCCCCACCTTTTGAAAGAAGCAGTCCCCTTCGCGGAAGTCGTCTCGGAACGACAGCAAGCGGAACGGTTCGGGAAAGTATGGCAGGAGCTAACGTCTGGGTCGAGTGAGATGTTCATGTCCCAAGGTCTTTATCGCCTCGACAGCGTGGAAGACATCGACATGGCAAAAGGCCACATGCGAGGTGCGACGATGGTCGACCAGGCACAGCTCGAAGCTTGGTATAGTGCCTTCGAAGCCGAATCAGGTCTCCGATCATCTCCACCAGAGAAGGTGAAGAAGGCTGTACAGACGATGCTCGACAGGGAAGAGGCTGTCTTTTGGGAAGTCGACGGACAGGTCGTCTCGTGTGCGAAACGCGCACGTCCAACTGAGAACGGGATCACCGTTTCATTCGTCTACACATCACCTGATGCACGAGGAAACGGGTATGCACGAAGTCTCGTCGCCGATCTCAGCCGACAACTTCTCGAGACAAAATCGTTCTGCGTCCTCTATACCGACTTGACGAACCCGACGTCGAACAAAATCTATCGGGAAGTCGGTTACCGACAAATCATTGACTCTGCTTGGGTCCGACTCGCTAGATGAAACACATCGCCTCCCCTATACTAATAGAGGAGGCGATTTTTCATGAACAGATTATTCGGTTGGTGGCTCCGTATCCCGCGACAGGTCCGAGTGACCGTTTTGACGCTTGTCACGCTCGCGATACTCGGCTATATGGTGTTCCTCGGGGGCCGGAGCATGCTCGATGACCCAAACTTCGAAACGCTATGGCTCAGTGTCATCGGTGCCTCCCTTTTGACGTTCATCGTCTATCGGGCAACAAAAAAGTGATCGACGCGTTCGTCGATCACTGTCTTTGTGTTTAGAAGAATGATGCTGGGTTGACTGTGCTTCCCGCGCTCGATGAAGAGTACGAGTAGCCGCCACGGTGAATCTCGAAGTGAAGGTGTGAACCTGTCGAGTTCCCTGTGCTACCCATGCCGCCAAGGTTTTGACCTTGTGACACGCGTTGACCCGCAGAAACGGATACCGAGCTCATGTGAGCGTATACTGTCGTCCATACTTGCCCGTTGATCACGTGTGCAATCATGACGTGGTTTCCGTATGCGCCACCCCAACCTGCACGGAGGACCGTACCTGTTTGTGCTGCATAGATCGGTGTACCGACTGGACCTGCGATATCAAGACCGTTGTGGAACGAGTAGCCGTTCGCACCGCTTGCTGGACCCCATCCTTGTGAGAGGCGACCGCTTGCTGGGCGTTGGAACATACCACCGCTTGCTGGTGCAGACGCTACCGGTGCTGTTGAGGCACTTGAACCGCTGTTCGAGCTTGAACCTTGTTGTTTTTTCGCTGCCGCAGCTGCTGCCGCTGCACGACGTGCTTCTTCTTCAGCACGACGTTGCGCTTCGATTTCTGCTTGAATGGCTTGTTCTTGAGCTTTGAGCGTATCTTCCATCTCTTGAAGGCTCATGAGTTTTGATTCGAACTTCACTTTTTCAGCTTCAAGTTTCTTGATTTTCGCAGCGCGCTCTTTCATTTTTTGATCGAGCTCTTTCTGACGTTTTTCAAGTTCTTCTTTTTGCTTCACGAGTGAATCGCGCTCTGCTTTCAAATCAGCTTGCGCTTTCGCGAGTTTTTCTTTCGTTGCTTCGTATTCTTCGAAGATTTGTTGGTCGTTCTCTTGGATCGTACCAGCTGTGATCATGCGTGTGATCAAATCACCGAAGTCTTTAGAACCGAAGATGAACTCAGCCCAGTTGACTGACGAGCCACCGTTCTTTTGCATCGTCGCCATACGATCTTTCATAAGATCTTCTTGTGCTTTCATTTTCGCTTCGTACTTTTTAATTTGTGCTTGAAGCTTTTTAATCTTTTCTTCAGTTGCACGAATCTCAGCTTTTTTCTGAGCGACATCGTTGATGACGTCTTGGAGTTCAGCATCTAACTTGTTGATCTCTTGTTGCTCTTTGCTGATGGCTTGCTCACGTGATTGAATCGAAGAGTTTGCTTTCGACTGTTCACTGCTATTCTTTTGTCGTTGTTCTTGTACTTTCTTCTGCTTCTCTGTAAGTGAGGCTGCATAAGTCGGTGACGTTCCGCCGATCAAGAGTGCGCCTAGAGTGACTGTTGCTGCAAATTTCTTCAAGTTACCCAATGTGCTTCCCTCCGCTGATTCCCGTGTAGTTTTTATCTATAGTCGTGCAATTATTTTTTATAAGATAAGTCGCGACATTTCGTTCGCTCTGTGACTCATTATAGCAATCTAAACCAAAAGTTATTTTACACTTATATTTCATTCGTATGACATTGACCTAATTTAGGTTTTATCCTTTAAAAAACGTGGGTATAGACAATATTTTGTTTGGTTCGTTGTCACAAAATAGTTTTAAAAAGAAAAAAAGCACTTCAAGAAAGCGCTTTTCACATAGTAACCCATTCATTTTTTTGACTACCTTAAGGCAACATAACCGGCCCGTTTGCCATTTTTCCGTTTCGAACGAAGGAATAACAACCCACCGAATAAGATAACACCTGCGGCAGCACCAGTACTATCCAAAAGGACATCTTCTAACAGCGCGGTCCGTTCAGGAGTCAAACTCTGATGATACTCATCAAAAATCGCCACCGTGTTCGCAAGTGCCCAGGCGAAGAGTAAGTTCAGTCCCGCATGAAGATTCGTTCGCGAGATGGCCTTCACGAATAATGCACCGAGAACGAAAAACGTGACGACATGTGCCGTCTTCCGCATAAAGAACTCAATCAATCCTGTCGTCCCCAACGTATCGAGCGAGATTTCCTTTCCTGCATAGTCGAACTGCACGTTCGCTAGCGTCGGTTCGATCCAGCTCCAATTGAATCGCTCGAGTGGCGAAACGATAGACTGGTCCGAGTAAGGCGTCGCACTTGATAAAAAGAGTCCGATTAAAATAAGAGCAATCCATATAAATTCATTTTTTAAAAATCGCATAACACCGTTCCTTTCTACAACGTTTTTCATTATACGGATTCTTTCTTCGGAATGATGTAACAGCGACATCATGATTTCATAACAATTTGATTGCACGCAACGCGTTCAAGTTCGAGTCTGTCTCCTTCTCTTGGTATACTACAAAAAAAAGGGGGAATTATCATGATTTATGATTTTGAAGCAGTAGACATGAAAGGACAATTACAACCGTTAGCTACATATAGAGGCGACGTCTTACTCATCGTCAACACGGCGAGCAAATGTGGATTCACACCGCAGCTCGAAGGCCTCGAGTCACTTTACAACACCTATAAAGGACAGGGCCTACAAATCTTAGGTTTCCCGTGCAACCAGTTCGGTCATCAAGACCCGGGCTCCAATGAAGAAATTCAAGAGTTCTGTCAACTGAATTACGGGGTATCGTTCCCAATGTTCGCGAAAGTCGACGTGAACGGCAAGGATGCCCACCCACTCTTCACCTATCTCTCAAAAGAAGCACCCGGGCTTCTCGGGTCGAAGGCGATCAAATGGAACTTCACGAAGTTTTTAGTCGACCGTGATGGAAACGTCATCGAGCGCTTTTCGCCACAGACGACACCGGCTGAAATTGAGGATGCGGTGAAGAAACTCATCTAATATCAAAAAGGATGGCTCCAAAGAGTCATCCTTTTATCTTGGAGTGATGAAGTTGATCGTGTAGAACGGACTGTCTTCTTCATTATAAGCGAGTCCGACGGCAGCATGGGTGAAGCGCGGCTGCATGATGTTCTCACGATGCCCTTTCGAGTTCATGAGTCCCCAATGCGCATGGAACACGCTCATCTGTCCCATGGCCAAGTTTTCGCCGGCCATCGAATATGAAAGTCCCGCTTCGTCCATTCGATCGAACGGGTCCTGTCCTTCCGGGTCCGTATGGCTGAAGAAGTCGTTCTCCGCCATATTCTGACTATGCGCCCGTACAACCGGATAGAGTGGTTCGTAGTCAGCTAGAGCATTTAAATCAAATTTCTCCCGATCCCAATTCATGAGAATACGCATCAACTGCTCATTGGCGACCGTCCCCTCTTTCGACAAGTCACCATAGTACCCCTCACTCGCCTCTTCGACACGGCGGTCGACCGACAAGATCCCTTTCAGGAGGTCATCATCATGCTGGTCAAAAAAGAAAGTGACATACTGACCATCGATTGCAAAAACGGAAAACGATGGATCGTCTGGAATCAAGTATCGATTCAGTCCTTTATTATACGAAGTCACTGCCTCGAAGCCGATGTCCTCGACTTGATCACGGGTCGTTTCATTCAGTACAAGACCTCGATACGTGCTACCTGTCTCGAACTGATAGAATCCTTTTTTCGCACCGTCCTCATCAATCAGTTCAAGTCCGCGGTCACCGCCACGTTCGACCAAATACCAGTCATGCCCGGCATACTGACTTGCGAACTTTGGCGCGTCTGTCACTCGTTCGGTCGCCACCTCAGACTCCACCTGAATGCTCGTCGGGGCAGAGACGTTCGGCATCTCATATTGCCAAGCCATATAGAGTCCAATCCCCATCAAGAGGATGATCAATTTTCGAAACATGGCTCCTCCTTCCTTACTGCTCGCGCTGACGCTCCCCGAAATCGTGTAGTCTCGTCTTGATATCGGTGAGCATCTCCATGTATGCTACATACGTCGCTTCGTCTATATTCAGCATACCACTTACTTGTAACGGCACATTCGCCGCCTGCTCACGCAACGCGCTACCGCTTTCGGTCAAACGAACGATGATTTTTCGTTCGTCGTCCGTCGCACGACTTTTCTCCACATAGCCGATTTGGATGAGCCGTTTGACGAGCGGCGACAATGTCCCAGAGTCGAGCGTCAACCGCGATCCGAGTTGTCGCAAATCGATTCCATCCTCTTCCCATAAGACAAGCATCACGAGATATTGACTATACGTCAGGTTTAGCGGTGCTAAAATTGGGCGATATAACCGGGTAAGCTCTTTTGAGGCGGTATACAATTGAAAACAGATTTGATGTTCTAACTTTAACGATTGGTCCATACGTAATCCTCCGTACTCTTCTTTAGCCAAGCATATCACTTGCGAAACTTTTTGACTGCTCTATAATTTAAATTGTGCACAACTTAATTGTTAAAAATGAAATGGAGGAATTCAATCATGAAATCACTATTCACAGCATCAGCAACAGCAATCGGTGGCCGCGAAGGTCATGTGAAATCAACAGATGGCGTCATCGACATGAACGTCTCGATGCCTGGCGCGAAACACGTAGACGGTGCGACAAACCCGGAACAACTTTTCGCAGCTGGCTATGCGGCTTGCTTCGGTAGTGCCCTCAACCTCATCATCGGAAAAGAACGTGTGAAGACAGACGGTTCAAGCGTCACAGGTCACGTCACATTAAACCAAAACGATGAAGGGTTCTTCATTTCAGTCGAACTTGAAGTCGAAATCAAAGGTGTCGACCAAGCGACAGCAGAGCGCCTTGTCGAAGAAGCACACCAAGTGTGCCCTTATTCAAAAGCGACTCGCGGAAATGTCGACGTCAAATTGACAGCGAAAGCTGCATAACATTCATCCCGCTCTCTTGAGCGGGATTTTTTTTGCTTAACCCTGCCTATCAGAGTAAGATAGAGACACGATTAAGGAAGGAGGGAGCACTGATGAAGAAACATAAATCGACTCTTCTTTTTGTTGCACTCGGCATTTTGTTGTTCACGGCGACGTACAATGGGTTGACCGTCCGGACGTATGACGTGACGTCCGATAAACTGTCAGCAGACGAGTCTCTCCGCATCGTGCTCCTCTCCGACTTACACAGCGCCTCATACGGTTATAAACAGTCGATTTTGATCGACCAGGTTCGTGCACAGAAACCGGATCTCATCGCTTTACCGGGCGATTTACTCGACCGGTATCGTTCACCTGAACCTGCCTTCGAACTAATCGAAGGGCTTGAAGGAATTGCGCCGATGTATTTCGTGACCGGCAACCATGAAATCGATGGATCGGATGACTATGTCCGTCACAATGTGAAAGACGTGTTTCGCTCATACGGTGTCAACGTTCTCGAAGACGAATGGGAGACGGTCACCATCAATGGAATCGACCTCGTCATCGGCGGGCTAGAAGATCCTCTTCGTGGGTTCAGAGAAAATATTTATACGGATTGGGATGCGGAGTCGACTGCGGCGATGCAGGACATCGCCCCCGATGAGACGTTCAAGGTACTTCTTTCGCACCGTGCCGAACAAGTCGATACGTATGCTAAACTTCCATTCGACCTCGTCTTGTCCGGACATGCTCATGGCGGGCAAGTGAGAATCCCTTATTTGATGAACGGATTATTCGCACCTGACCAAGGATTCTTTCCTGAATACGCAGGCGGACTCTATGAGCATGAGACGTTCACCCATGTGATTGGACGGGGATTCAATTACAGCTTCAACATTCCACGTATTTACAATCCACCAGAAATTGTCGTGATCGATGTGAATGGTCAAAGATAGTCATCATCGAATTCCAATATTTAGTTCACCTTTTTTAAAAGAAGGGTATACAAGCTATGTTGCCATTTACTTGTCTTTAAAAAAGGAGGAATGAATTATATGCGCGCAGTAACTTATCAAGGAACTAAGAAGATTGAAGTAAAGGACGTTAGAGATCCCGAAATCGAAAATCGGGAAGAAATCATTGTAAAAATTACATCGACAGCTATTTGTGGATCAGATCTTCATATCTATCAAGGGAATATGCCTACTCGCCCTGGTTTTATTATTGGACATGAGCCTATGGGAATTGTTGAAGAGACTGGACCTGATGTAACTAAAGTGAAAAAGGGTGATCGGGTCGTCCTTCCATTCAATGTATCATGTGGTCACTGCTTTTATTGTGAAAATGAGATGGAGAGTCAGTGCGATAACTCTAACCACGCCCCTCACACTGATGCTGGTGGTTTATTTGGATATACTGAACAGTTTGGAAATCATCCCGGTGGTCAAGCAGAGTTTCTAAAGGTTCCATACGGTAATTTCATGCCGCTTGTCATCCCCGAATCATGTGAGCTTGAAGATGAGGCACTTCTCTTTTTATCTGATGTTATTCCAACAGCATGGTGGAGTTTAGATAATGCTGGCATGAAAGCTGGAGATACGGTAGTGGTTCTCGGATCAGGTCCTGTGGGGTTAATGACTCAAAAATTAGCTTGGGTACGTGGGGCTAAACGGGTTATTGCTGTAGATCCCGAACTCTATCGACTAAATCGGGCAAAACTATCAAATAAAGTAGAAACAATTCTTTTAAAAGATCCAACTGAGACAGGAAAATATATCTATGAGATTACTAATGGCGGGGCAGATGTTGTTATCGACTGTGTGGGTATTGATGGAAAAAAATCTTCAATTGAAAAGATAGAACAAAAACTTATGATCCAAGGCGGTACACTAAGCGCAATCAAAGTAGCAAAAGAAGCGGTTCGTAAATTTGGGGTCGTTCAACTTACCGGGGTATACCCAATGAATTACAATCAGTTTCCGATGGGAGATTTTTTCACCCGAAATGTTACTTTGAAAACAGGACAAGCACCTGTTATTCATTACATGCCTGAGTTATTTCAAATGATCATAGATCAAAAATTTGACCCTACTGACATTATCACGCATCGTTTATCTCTTGAACATGCTGCTGATGCCTATCACTTATTCAATGAGCATTTAGATGACTGCGTAAAAGTAGTATTGAAGCCTTAGTAAAAGGGAGTTCAGTCCAAACTGAACTCCCTTACTCTTCACTACCAGATGATTCGTTCTTCACAACATTGTCGTTCCCGTTCAATCTGGACCGTCGAACGTTCGAACTTCCCGTATTTCCGGATTCGTTCCGTCACTTGTCTCAAGACGTCTTGATCATCCGTCTCTTCTTCAATCAACACGTGACACGTCGCTGCATGCTCGCTCGACGAGATGGACCAGACATGCAAGTCGTGCACTTCTTTCACCCCGTCAACTTTAGCAATCTCTTCTTGCATCGCCCGGACATCAATCTGTTCCGGCGATCCTTCCATCAAGATATGAATCGCGTCACGCGTCACCCGATAGCCACTGATTAAAATCAAAATCGCAACAAAGGCGCTCGCGACCGGGTCCGCCCACGTCCATCCGAACAACATGATGAGGACTGCTGCCGTGATGGCTCCGACCGAGCCGAGCAAATCTCCGAATACGTGCAACAACGCACTCTTCACGTTCAAATTATCTTTCTCCCCGCGCATTAAAATCCAGGCGGCAAGGATGTTGACGAGTAGCCCGATGATGGCGACGACAAGCATCCCACTACTTAGAATTTCTGGTGGCGCGCTGATTCGTTGGTATGCCTCGACAAGAATATAGACCGAGATGACGAGTAGTGTCAGCCCGTTAATGAATGCCGCTAAAATCTCGAAACGTCGATACCCGAACGTCCGGTTCGGTGTCGCCGCTTTCGCCCCAAATCGGACAGCGAGGAAACTGAGTCCTAACGCCGCCGCATCCCCTAGCATATGACCCGCATCCGATAATAGCGCCAAACTGTTCGTCCATAGTCCGCCGATCACTTCGACGACCATGAACGCCGCAATCAAGAGAAAGGCGAGTAAGAGCGCCCGCTGATTCGTCGAATGATGGTGATGGTGGTCGTGATCATGATGATGTCCCATAACTGACTCCTCCTTCTACTGTTTATCTTATTCCATTTTAACCAAACATTCAAACGTTCATTTGAATGAAAAACAATAAAAAAAACGGGAGAATGAACTCTCCCGCTTTGTCTCATTTTTGCTCCAGACGGACACGCATGACGCCGCTATAAGGGAACAGTTTCAATTGGACCGTCTCACCCTCGAACCAAATTCCGGTCGCTTGTTCGCGAGTCGGTTGTAAGTCTGGCGTCGCGGTTGCTTGTTTGTCCCAATCAACGGCCCGTACTTTTTGGTCCCGGACCATGAGGAAGAATCCATCATAGAAATGATACTCGTTCACTTGGTCACGTTGAACGGCAGAAGGACTGCCAAGCTCCGCACGGACGGTTTCGAGATCTTTCCCAATCCAGTCAAGGACGGACTCCGAAGCGTTTGGGACGACTTGTTGCCAAGCGGCAATCACCTCGTCATCCGATAAAGCTGTCGCCTCTGTCGTCACACTTTCTTCTGTGACCCAGCCGGTCAACCGCTCGTTCAACTGAACTTTCACAAATCCACTTACCGTCTCCAACCGTTCAAATCGATCACCCAAGTCGGCTTCATAAACGACCGTGACCCGGTCATCCGCGTATACTTTCGTATACGGTTGCCCGATATAAATCTTATCTGCCGATTCCGTCTCAGCATCAGCATCAGCCGGTTGTTCCGACTCGGAGTCGACCATTTCCGTGGCAATCTCATCAGATTCCGGTAAAGCCGAGTCCTGTTTCTTGTCAATCAGTGCCGCGAACGCGATGATCCCGACCAAGGCGAGCATTAATGCCAATGCCGTCGTGATACGGAACACGCGTTTACGCTTCCGCGTCGTCGCACGCGACAATCTTCCTCCATTCATGTTCTTCACTCCTACTCGATTCGATTCATTTCACTCGTTTCGTCAAATGGTAGGAGGTTTCCTGCTTCATCAAAAAATTTCAATTCATCTTTTGTCAATTCGTCCATCGTTCTGACCATTTGTTCGACATCGACCGGTTCATCGCGCTCATCGTTCTCACGTATGACAATGTGCTCTCCTAATTCAATCGTGCGCGAAGTCAGACGATGAAAGTAGCGGTCGTGGGAAATCAACAATAATCCACCCGGATAGACGGACAACGCCGCCTCGATTTGTTCGCGTGTCGCCACATCTAAATAGTTCGTCGGTTCATCTAATGCCAACAGATGGGCATCCGAGAAGTACAAGATGAGAAACGCGATTCGACACTTTTCTCCCATGCTCGCCTCGGTAATCGGTCGGTGCACTTCATCTCGCCGGAACAAGAAGTGAGCGAGCAACGTCCGCGCCTCCGTCTCTCCGATCTCACTATTGGCGAGTAACGCCTCAAGTAACGTTCCGGTCTCCGGGAGACGCTCGAGCGTTTGAGAGAAATATCCGATCTTCAGACGAGGATGTCGCTTGATCACGCCCGAGTGTGGTAATCGTTCACCGATCAGCACGTTTAATAACGTCGTCTTTCCGCTTCCGTTCGGTCCGGTAATCGAGATCCGCTCTCCTTTATTCATCGAGAATGAAAACGGTTCATAGAACGGCTTGTCGTATCCAAACGTCACATCCTCACACGTCAGCCACGTTTTCGCTTCGAGCTCATCCGCCGCAAAACGGACGGAGATGGATTTCTCCTCTTTTGGTTTTTGTGGACGATTGTCTTCGAGCTGCCTTAACTTCTGTTCTCTTGCCTTCATTTTGACGGCGAGATTGGCCGCTCCTTTTTGCGCTCCCGGACTGCGGACACTCGCTGTCGCTTTCGCCTTTAAGTGCCACCCTTTATATTGGGCAATCATCTCGAGAAGTTCTGCCTTTCGGTTCTCGTATCGAGCATGTGCTCGCTCGTCACGCACGCGTTCTTCTTCTTTTTGATGTTTATACGCCGTATAGTTTCCCTGATATCGAGTGACTAGTCCGCCTGACAGTTCAAGAATGGTCGTTGCGACATCATCCATCAGTTGACGGTCGTGTGAGATGATGAGCACCGTCCCCTTAAACTGATTCAACCACTTCGTGAGCCAGTCGATCGACTCGAGATCCAGATGGTTCGTCGGTTCGTCGAGCAGGACGAGGTCCACCCGCTTCATCGTCAGTGTTGAGAGCTGAGCTCGCGTCTTCTCGCCTCCACTTAGCTCGTTAATGTTTCGGAAGAGGTGCTCCTCCAGCCCAAGTCGAGTCAATGCTCTTGTCGCCTCTTGTTCCAAGTTGTACACATCGAGTGCGAACGCCCGTTCATAGGACCGCATGACACGCATCTCGTCACCAGAAGAAACATCTTCATAGAGCGCATATCGTTCTGGATCACTGCGCATCGTCCACTCAAGTACGGTCATGTCTGTCGATTCGATGGTCTGTCGGACGAGTCCGACCTCGCCAAGACATTCAATCTTCCCGGCTTGTGGGGTCAACTCCCCGGTCACGAGTCGGAAGAGCGTCGTCTTCCCACTCCCGTTCAACTCGAATAATACGGCACGCTCTCCAGCCGCGACCTCGAACGAGACCGCGTCAAATAATGGTTTCCGGTCATAGTCAAACCGGACTTGTTTTACTGCTAACATCTGTTTCACCTCGCTTATGAATCCGATACGCGATGAAACAAAAAACACCATCCGCTTCAAAGCGGTGGTGTGAAGGAATCCGTTCAAAGAGGAAAACGAGCGCTTCCCGTATTTGAAAAAATGGACACACTTCACCCGTGACTGTTCAAGCGAACAGTGATGATTCGTCTCATCGTTGGAGTGAACGTGTATTTTTCATGGCACGGTGTACCTCTCTTTCCTAAGTTACTGCCACCTTATCAAATTGAAAGCGGATTCGCAAGAGTGTACCCCACAATCTCCCATTTTTTCTACTCCTTTAGGCGGATGCGGTGCATCTGTCCTCGCGATATGATGACAGTATATTCGAACAGTGAGGTGATGCATGATGCGTCGACGCATCCTCGTTCCGAGTGCCGTCTTGGCGAGCGTCGGAACGTTTCTCTATACACGATTCAAACGTCGTCTCCCCCGTCCGCGCTTTAAATGGCCGGAACGTCCAGAACTGACAACCATTGATGAGACGCATGTGCAGGCGACGTGGATCGGGCATTCGACGGTCCTCATTCATTGGTATGGGCTCAAGATTTTAACGGACCCCGTCTTCTCAAAACGAATCGGAGTCCATCTCGGACCGCTGACAGTCGGCATGAAACGTCACACCGCTCCGGCCCTCTCCATTGAGGAGGTCGGCCCGGTCGATGTCATCCTACTCAGCCATGCCCATATGGACCACTTTGACCATAAAAGTTTGAAGCGACTCATCACTCGCGAGACGATTGTCGTCTCTGCTCCTGGGACGAGCCGCCTGTTGCGCCGATACCCGAGTCTGCAGACGCTCGAACTGCATCCACATGACAAAGTGACACTTGCGAACGGGCTCGATGTCCGCGCCATTCCCGTCAAGCATTGGGGCAACCGTTTCCCGTGGGACAAACATATGGGGTACAACGGGTACCTGCTCAAATACAAAGGGATTCGTATGCTCTTCGCAGGAGACACGGCCTATACCGACTCCTTCAAAGGACTTGCTGACCGTGAACCGATCGACCTCGCCTTCTTCCCAATCGGTGCCTATCAACCGGACTCGTTCCAGGAAGCGCACTGTACTCCGGAACAGGCTTGGATGATGTACAAAGAGAGCGGAGCGAAGCGTTTCTTCCCGATGCATTGGGACACGTTCGTCCTTTCTTATGAGCCTGTCGAGGAACCGTATCACCGTCTCGTCGCGGCCGCAAAACTCGACCGTGACCAAATTGTGATCAAGGCGCACGGGGAAAGCATCCGTCTGTAGTTTTTCCTTTCCCTTCATCCAAAATTTCGGTAACGTTATAGACGAGAGGGAGGGATTTTTTATGGAATGGACGACGTTGAATAATAACGTCAAGATGCCGATGCTCGGGCTCGGTGTCTATAAGGTCGAAGATGGCGCAGTGACGGTCGATACGGTCAAAGCTGCGCTCGATGCAGACTATCGATTGATCGATACGGCTGCGATTTATCAAAATGAAGAGAGTGTCGGACAAGCGCTTCGTGAAGCAGGCATCCCACGAGAGGACGTCTTTGTGACAACAAAGCTTTGGAACGAGTTCCACGGATTCGACGAGGCGCTCCAAGCGTTTCAGGATAGCTTAGATCGGCTCGGACTCGAGTATGTCGACTTGTTCCTCATCCACTGGCCGATGCCCCGTTTCGGTAAATTCGTCGAAACGTACAAAGCACTCGAACAGCTGTATGAAGAAGGACGCGTCCGAGCAATCGGGGTCTCGAACTTTGAGATCGAGCATTTGGAGCAAATCATTCAATCATGCTCAATCGTCCCGGCCGTGAACCAGGTCGAGATCCATCCATATTTGTCTCAGAAAGAACTGATTGCATTCTGCAAACGATATGACATCCAGATTCAAGCGTGGAGTCCACTCATGAAAGGACGCGAAGCGCTCGAAGATGAGACGATCGTCAAGATTGCGAAGGCTCACGGAAAATCGCCGGCCCAAGTCATTTTGCGTTGGCACTTACAGAACGGCGTCGCCGTCATCCCAAAATCCGTCACACCGAGTCGAATCAAAGAAAATATACAGGTATTCGACTTCACGTTGACGAAAGAAGAGATGGCGGCCATCGATGCGCTCAATCGTGACGAGCGGACCGGGTCCGACCCGAAAGAGATGCATAAAATCCATTACTGAGGAGTGAATGACATGTTCAAAAAACTGGCTTCTGATTTGACTGGCTTCAGCGACATCGGTGAGGTGATCGACCCGTCCGATTTTGATAAGGCGGACTCGGATGATTATGTCCTCCATGAGGATAACGAAAAGATCTATTTCTTGATCAAATCAAAATCGGATGAATACTGCTTTACAAACTTAGGTATGATTCACCTTGATGGAACGAGTGCGATGAGTTCGAAACGAGTGCTATATCGTTACCCTTACGCACACTATCCGATTAAGCACGTCATGTTCGAGACGGCCGGCACCGTCGACCTCGATGTCGAAGTCAAATTCACAATCGGCGACAAGCCATACTCAATCGATATCAACAAGAAACAAATCGAGCACGTGAAAGATTTGTACAAGGCACTCCTCGCGATTGAAGAGATTCAGCGGGAAGGCCGTCGCATGATGGAGTATGCGAACACATCACTGACTCACTCCGTCTCGATCTTGAGCGGACTTCGTGAAGGTGACATGAACGTCCCGAACACGTTTAAGGAATTGAACGAGCAATCGTTCGATTGGCTACAACGCCACTATCATGAATGGAACCGTAAAGACTTCGGTACGGTTTACGAGAAATACATCAATAACTAAAACAACTCCTCCGCAGACGATTTGTCTTCGGAGGAGTTGTTTTTAGTTCTCATCGATCAATTGCTCGGCCAACCGCTGATACAAGTGGCTCATATGAACGGCAGATGCGATGGCGAGCGTTCGCTTGACATCGCTCTCTTTTTCGAGCGATGTACTTAATAGCGTGTCCGCCTGGGCTTCGAACACTTCTAGATTCTTCACTTTCTGAGCCTGATAGGCCTCGTAGAAGTCTTCAAGTGAGAACGTCTCATCCGACTCGTTCAACGGTCGGAGCGTCTCCTTAATATCACTGATCGACAAGAGACCTTTCATCTCATAAATCAAACTGAGTAACATCAGATGTTCATTTGTATACTTTTTATTTTTGACGGGATGAAACAACTTGCCCTTGGCATAGTTGTTGATCATCGTCTTCGTCAAAATGGTCTCCTCCTCGTTTCGCTTCATCTTCCCATAATGCTGCTCGAACAGCTGGATGACCTGATCCATGTATAAATCAACGGTCGGCAATACGTCCCGTGGGAGTGTACCTTCCGTTTCGGTAATGTCCTTCGCTTTCATCTACCTCACCTCACTTCCTAAGTATAAAGAAAACTTCCATTTGTCGAAAGGTACACCTTGTTGTTTGTTCCTCTTCAGTATATCATGTAGTTATCGATACTACATGATGTGATAAGGAGTGTTTTACATGCATTCGATTTTCCGTGAACCCATCAACGCACTGACGCATCTTGCCGGTGCGGTACTGGCTTTCATCGCCCTCATCGCGATGGTCGTCAAAGCCTCGTTACTCGGCTCGCCGCTTGCCATTATGGCCGCGATTCTATTCGGGATCAGCCTCGTCTTTCTTTACTTATCGTCAGGTCTTTACCATAGCATCATCGCCTCACCGAACGTCATCGCTTTCTTCCGGAGAATCGACCATGCGATGATTTACGCGTTGATTGCGGGTACATACGCACCGCTCACGTTACTCGCGCTCGAAGGACCGACGCGGTGGGTCCTTTTCGGTACCGTACACGCACTCGCCTTGTTCGGCATTATCTTCAAACTCGTCTGGTTCCATGCCCCTCGTTTCTTGTCGACCGCGCTCTATATCGGGATGGGATGGTTGTCCGTCTTCTTTATCGGACCACTCCATGACGTGATCGGCAACACCGGTATCTTCTGGCTCGTCCTCGGGGGCGTCATGTATACGATTGGCGGACTCATTTATGGGTTCAAACCAAAATTCGTCAACTGGCGAGGATGGGGTTTCCATGAAGTGTTCCATCTGTTCATCTTGTTCGGAAGCTTCGCCCACTTCGTCTGTGTATTCTGGTACGTCTTTTAAGTCCTCCTCGTGGAGGACTTTTTTCATGAGCCGTTTCCTGTACTTTGAATTCAAGATTTCCTACACTAAGGACAGGAGGGATTCATCATGAAAATTGAAGTATGGTCAGATTATGTCTGCCCGTTTTGTTATATCGGAAAGCGTCGTCTAGAAGAGGCGCTCGAACAGTTCCCACAGGCAGATCAAGTCGAAGTCGAATTCAAGAGTTTCGAGCTCGACCCGAACGCCCCGACGAATGATTCACGTACCATCTATGAGGCACTCGCAACGAAATATCGGATGCCAATCGAACAGGCAAAAGGAACGACAGCACAAGTCGCTGCACAGGCCCGTGAAGTCGGACTCGATTACGATTTTGAGAACATGGTCGTGACGGGTACGCTCGACTCGCATCGCTTGACGCATTACGCGAAAACGGTCGGGAAAGAAAAAGAATTGTCGGAAGCGTTGCTGCAGGCTTATTTCGTCGACGCGAAACACATCGGGAACCACGATGTGCTTCTTGAAATCGCGACAAGCGTCGGACTCGAACGTGACGCCGTGCGTGACGTCTTGACGACTGACGTGTATACGGAAGACGTCCGTGCCGAAGAGAAACGCGCAAGCGACCTCGGCATCACGGGTGTCCCGTTCTTCGTATTCGACAACAAATATGGGGTGTCCGGTGCTCAGCCGACGGAAGCGTTCAAGCAAGTGCTCGAAAAAGTCTGGTCTGAGAACAATCCGACAATCCAAGTCCTTTCGAACGGTGCGACGTGCACTGACGACAACTGTGATATTTGATTGATGAAGAAGCCGACGTTCGGCTTCTTTTTTGTGGCTAAATGAAGCATTCTCAAGCATAATTATTATCAACAGATAAGAATCGAGGAATACATCTATGTGGAAAAATCGGAACGTCTGGATCATCTTGACGGGCGAATTCGTCGCTGGTCTTGGTCTATGGCTCGGCATCATCGGGAACTTGGAATTTATGCAGGACCGCGTCCCCTCTGACTTTGTGAAGGCGGTCATTCTCGCCATCGGCTTACTTGCCGGGGTCGCCATCGGTCCGCTCGCGGGTCGCTTGACCGACCAAGGTTCTAAGAAAAACATCATGCTCATCTCGAGCATCGTCCGGGCGCTGAGCGTACTCTTCATGTTCGTCGCCATCGAGACGAATTCGGTCGTGTGGATGGTCATCTTCTTGATTATCTTACAAGGATCGGCCGCATTTTATTTCCCTGCCCTGCAGGCAGCGATTCCGCTCATCGTGAAGGAACGGGAGCTTCTTGCCTTGAACGGCGTTCATATGAATGTGTCTACCTTGTCGCGTGTCATCGGGACGGCGATTGCAGGTGTCCTTTTGACACTGATCTCGCTCCGTAACGTCTACGCGCTCTCGCTCGTCGCCTACCTGTTGCTAGCGGTCGCGACGCTCTTCTTGAAACTCGATGAGACGAAAACGCCCTCGGCGAAAAAGGTCGATGCGAAAGCGTCGAGCGGTTTCAAAGACGTCTTCCCGATCATCAAATCGATCCCAGTCATCTTCATGACGCTCGTCATGACGCTCATCCCACTCCTCTTCATCGGAGGATTCAACTTGCTCGTCATCAACATCAGTGAGCTGCAAGATTCGACGGCGATTAAAGGATGGATTTATACGGCAGAAGGACTCGCCTTCATGACAGGTGCCTTCATGATCAAACGCATCGGCGAAAAATTCTCGGCGTTCTCAATCTTATTCTCGTTCTCGTTTTTAATCGGTGTCGCCCAACTGATGCTCTATTTTGCAGATATCCCGTTCATGTCCATCGCAGCGTTCGTTCTCTTCGGCTTCTCGGTCGGATGTTTCTTCCCGACGGCGGTCACGATTTTCCAGACACGGATGCCAAAAGAATATCACGGTCGTTTCTTCTCGTTCCGAAACATGCTCGACCGGATTATCTTCCAAGTCGTCCTTCTCGTGACAGGATTCTTCCTCGACTTGATTGGACTTCAGCTCATGGTCGTCTTGTTCGGAATCAGTTCGATCGCGATGACAGCCGCGTTCCTCGTCTATACGCGTAAACACAAACTGCATATCGAAGAAGATGCTACAGAGAAGATGTCTTCCTAACAAAAAAAACAAGCGGTGACCAAGGTCATCGCTTGTTTGCGTCTTCGAGCTCTCGCCACCACGTCGTCGTATCATTCCGACCATCGAGCGTGATCCGCTCCCCAATCTTCGGAGTGAGGACGACTTCTTTTGGTAAGAGAGACGACATCTGTTCCGCTGGGTCGAACCAATCGTGGAACGACAGCGTGAACGCCCCCCAATGGATCGGCATCATCTGATCGGCACGTAGATCACGAAACGCTTGCGCGGTCTCTTCCGGCTGCATATGGACGTCTGGCCAGCGCACATCATATTGCCCGCATTCGAGTGCAGCGAAATCAAACGGTCCGTACTGTTCGCCAATCATCTTGAAATGCGGAGCATATCCACTGTCCCCACTGAAGAAGAGCCGATCCGTCTCACCGAGGACGACCCACGACGCCCACAGCGTGCTGTTGCGGTCCGTCAATGAGCGACCGGAGAAGTGACGCGCCGGCGTACAGATGAATGTCCACGACCCGAACGCATGCGACTCGCCCCAATCCCGTTCTACGATTCGTTCTGCCCCGATACCCCATCGTTTCAAATGGCTTCCGACACCGAGCGGTACGATAAACATGGCGACCTTGTCTTTGATGGCAAGAATCGTTCCATAATCGAGATGGTCGTAATGGTCATGCGTCAATAAGACGACATCGATTTCGGGCAAGTCCTCGAGTTCGAACGGCAAGTCTTCACTGAAGCGTTCGTTTTTAGCGAACGGGAGTGGGGATGGGCTACGTCCAAACATCGGATCGACGAGCATCATCTTCCCGTCCATTTGTACCATGAGCGCCGAATGACCGAGCCAATAGACTCTCGTGAAGCTCGACCCCGTCTTCTCCTCGAAATCGATCGGCACGATCGGAAGACGTTCGGTAGGTTTACGCAGTGACGTCACATCACGATAGTCACGCGCCATCGACACCATGTCCTGCGCAGAAAAGTTCATCGGCGTCTCATATTGATTACGAAACTTTCCGTTGACCCGGTTCGGAGATTGAAGCGATTTCGGCTTTCGTCCGAGCGGTTTGTACTGTGTCAGAATCGTTCCGGTGACAGCCGCCATTCCGACCAATGAGAGCAACATCGTCTTTTTCATGTAGATCCTCTTTTCTAATAGTTCGTTGAATTGATTATAGCGTGCCTTCGCCGTTTCTATACGAGAAAGGATGTCGATTCGCCTATCTTTCAAAAAATGGCGTGGTCTTCATTGAGCATTCTGGTTATTCCATTATAGCAGGTCTCTTAAACCAAAAAGACCTGCCCACCCGTGTTTGGTGGAGCAGGTCTTCGGTTAAGATTTTTGCAAGATTTTAATGTCGTTGATGATGTCTTCGGTCGGAACGTTTTGGAAACCAGGATACGCCTTGATGATTTTTCCTTCTTGGTCGACCAAATAGAAATACGTGCCGTGGTCGACTTGTGTGCCTTCGTCAGGCTTCCGAACGAGCGCCTTAAAGTTCTGTTGAGCAAATGTTTCAATTTCGTCTTGCGAATAGCCTGAGAGGAACTGCCAATCTGCTTTCGCAAGGTCATAGCCACTCATAAACTCCTTCATTTTCTCCGGAGTATCCACCGTCGGGTCGACGCTGAACGAAACGAACTGCACGTCTTCGACGCCTTCTTTTTCAAGCGCTTCATTCAGTTTCGTCATATTGTATGTCATCGGTGGACAGACTGTCTCACAGCTTGTGAAAACGAAATCCGCCATCCACACTTTCCCTTTTAAATCGTCAAGACTGACCATTTCTTCATCTTGATTCGTATATTCGAACGATTCGACTTCCCAGTTGAGCGGATCCTCAATCTCTTGACCACATCCTGCTAGGACGATGAGCATCGTCGTCAAACCAATCATCCACCATTTCTTCACACGTGCCAACTCCTTATCGCTTTTTGACGTTCCACATGAGGATTGTGATGAGCGTGAAAGCCGTCAATGCGAGGAACGGGATCGTGATGAACCCGAGCCAGTTAATGTATTGACCGCTACACGGAACTCCTTGTGCACAAGGTTGAATTTCTGCAAAACCTGGCACTTTCTGTACCAAGTAATGGTAAAGTGATACGAAACCGCCTATGATAGTAAGCGGTAACACATATTTCCGAACCGCCCGATCTTCCGTGAAGACGGCAATCCCCAAGAGGATGGTCAGCGGATACATAAAGATACGTTGAATCCAACATAGCTCACATGGCACGAACTCCCGGATCTCACTGAAGTAGAGACTGCCGAGCGTCGCCGTCAACGAGACGAGCCAAGCGAGGTATAACCCATACTTTTCGAGAAATGATTTCATCTTACAAATCCTGCTCGATCAGCTCTTGGATTTTTTCGTAATCGAACGGGTCTTCGAGCATCACGCCGTTGATCATGATGGACGGGGTGAATTGAACACCGTTCTCTTTTACAAGACCGTCATCCGTACTGACTTTTTCAAGTACGGTCGATTCTTCCCCAAGGTCTTGCTGAAACTTCGCCAAGTCGACCGATGTCGTCTCGCTTGCGATTTCTTTCAGCTTCTCGACGGTCACCCACGCATTGTCGTGTTGTTGTGATTCCGGTTGCGCATCGTAGAGTGCCTTATGGAACTTCCAGAACGACTCAGGGTCTTGCTCGTATACCGACTCGGAAGCGAGGGATGCCAAGATTGATTCTTGTCCGTGGAACAAGACGTTAATATAGCTGAAGCTGACGTCTTCCTTGTCGAGATAATCCGCTTTCAGTTGCGGGTAAATCGTTTCACCCCACTGTTTACACGAAGGACACTTGTAATCTCCGAACTCGACGACCGATACTTTTGCGTCCGGGTTTCCGAGTGTCGGTTGTCCTTCAATCGAGACGTGATCGCCACGCTCGGCTGTCGTCGACTCATCTTGGTTGAGTAAGACGAACACCAATGCGATTAACGCGACCGCAACGATGGTCAAGATGACCAACAATTGATTCTTTTTCATTCTCTTCACCTCTATCTATTTTGACTCGTCTTTCATTATAGCGGAAGCTCTTCTTCCAATCATGATATCGACTCGTTTTTCATAATTCTCTTTAATTCAAGCTTTAGGAGGTTTATTTACGCATGATCAAGTCTTTTACGATGCGCCTCGGACTCATTTTGGCGCTCAGCATTGCCACGCTCGTCTTTTTACTGACAATCGCACTCACTTCCCTCATCAGTCACCGGGCATCTGACGCGCTCGAGAAAGAAATCGGGGAACGCCTCTCGACGACATCGCATCAGTTGGCGGACAAACTCGATTTTTATATGTGGTCACGCTATCAAGAAGTCCAACTCTTACAAGGCCTCGATTTAGAAGACCGAGACGAGACACGTCGACTACTCGACCAAGTCCAATCAAACATTCCCGCCTTCTCTTGGATGGGCGTCACGGATGCGGACGGGACCGTCGTCGCTTCGACGAACGGGATTCTCGAAGGGGCATCGATTGCCGAACGACCGGTTTATCTTGAAGCACAAGATGCTCCCTTTATCGGAGATGTCCACGAGGCAGTTCTCTTAGCTGAATTATTGCCGAATCCGACGGGAGAACCGCTCCAATTCGTCGATATCAGTGTCCCGCTTTTCCAGGACGGCTCGTTTCAAGGGGTACTTGCCACTCATTTAAGCTGGGCCTGGGGGAAAGAAGTACTCGAACATTTCAATCGAACGCTTCATGAACAAGTCGATGATACGGATTTATTCGTCATCAGTGAACGAGACAGTGTCGTGCTCCTCGGTCCAGACGACATGGTCGGAAAACCACTCCCTGTATCCTTTACAGAAGGCGCCTCCGTGAAAGAGTGGGATGACGGTCAAGACTATCTGACAGGCATGTCAATCGGAGAAGGATATGATGAATATCCTGGACTTGGTTGGCAGGTCGTCGTCCGTCAGCCGACGGCAGTCGCGTTTGCACCAGTCGAGACACTTGAAACGAGAATTCTATGGATTGGTTTATTGGCCTCACTTGTGACGGCTGTACTCGGTTGGCTACTCGCTTCGATCGTGACGAGACCGTTGAAGCGAATCACCGAAACGGCTTCGCTCATGGAACAAGGGAAAGCAAACACGTTTCCCCATCAATCAGGAATCAAAGAGATTGAGTCGCTCGCGTTCGCGCTCGAATCGCTCGTCACCTCCCTTACGGAGTCAGAGTCGGAACGGGTACACTTTGAAAAACTAGCGAATCGTGACGCACTGACCGGTCTTTCAAATCGGGTCGCCCTACGTGAACAGCTGAATCAACTACACACCTCGAAAGAACCTTACATCTTCTTCTATCTCGACCTCGATGGCTTCAAAGCGGTGAATGATACATATGGTCATGCGGTCGGGGACGAGGTATTGGTCGAGGTCGCACACCGGTTACGGGCTCTGCCCCTCGAGGAGGTCTATCCCGTCCGATTGAGCGGAGACGAGTTCTTCCTGATGTTCCCGAGGACTGAGCGTTCGACCCAACAAATTCGAGAGGTTGGAAACACACTCATCGATACAATTTCTAAACCGATTACGCTAGACATCGCATCGGTGAAAGTCGGGGCTAGTATCGGGGCGTCCATTTGGAGTCCACCGGAACCACCACACATTGCCATCGAACAAGCGGACGACGCGTTATATCGGTCAAAAGCGAACGGAAAACAACAACTTTCTTTCCATGAGTCGCTTTCGTGACGTCGTTTCTCCATACGAAAAGGAGTTCGTGATGAACTCCTTTTGCTTATTCTTCCGTATTCGTATTCACGTCTTTCTTCTGCACGTGTCGCCAGTCCGTTCAAGAATCCAATGACAGCATACATTTCCTCTAACAATACGTCCTGTTATTTATCGATTTCATCGAAGATGGCTTGTCCTCATCGTTCAATGATTCCGCCGAGTTGAAGATAGTCATCGTTTTTGATTTTATTCTTGTCACGCAACAACTCCAAATAGCCACGAACCTCTTTCAGATTGTCATGCGTCATCGGGATGGCACCCGCTTTTTCTGTCGCCAAGATTTTTTGATGGGTCATCAGATGCATCGCGTCGATAAGATTCCCTACATTAAAAAAGCACTCGCCCCTATATAGGAGCGAGTACTTCCTGTTCTTACGCTTCGAACAACAATTGTTCTGGATCTTCAATCATGTCTTTGATGTGCTTGAGGAATGTCACAGCCTCACGACCATCTACGATTCGGTGATCATACGAGAGTGCCACGTACATCATCGGACGGTTCTCCATTGTATCCGCATCGATGGCGACTGGACGGAGTTGAATCGAGTGCATCCCAAGGATAGCGACTTGCGGTCCGTTCAAGATTGGTGTTGAGAGGAGTGAACCGAACACGCCACCGTTTGTGATCGTGAACGTACCACCTGTCAAATCACTCAACCCGAGCTTGTTGTTACGCGCTTTGTCCGCGAGGTGAAGGATATCTTTCTCGATTTCCCCGAAGTTTTTGCGGTCCGCTTCACGGACGACCGGAACGACGAGACCATCTGGAGCCGAGACGGCAATCCCGATATCATAATATTTCTTCAAGACGATTTCATTGCCTTGGATTTCAGCGTTCAAGTAAGGCATCCGCTTGAGAGCTGCCACTGCTGCTTTCGTGAAGAACGACATGAAGCCGAGTTTAACATCGTTGTCTTTCACGAACTTCTCTTGGCGACGTTTACGAAGTGCCATGACCGCCGACATATCGATTTCGTTGAACGTTGTGAGCATCGCTGCCGTCTGTTGCACTTCGACGAGGCGGTTCGCAATCGTTTGACGACGACGTGTCATTTTGATGCGCTCTTCTTCTTTCCCACTCGCTGCCGGTTGTGGTGCCGGAGTGGCAGCCGCTGGTTTCTGCTCTTTCACGGCTGGTTTGTCTTCATGTTTTGAAACGTCATGGACGTTGATGCGACCGATTGGATCGTTCGTTTGGACAGCTGAAAGGTCGATACCTTTCTCTCGAGCGAGCTTGCGTGCAGCAGGTGTCGCGATTGGTCCTTTACCCGGGCTCGCCACGTGCTCTTCACGTTTCTCGACTTTCTTGCCTTCTTCAATAGACTCTGTCTTTTTCTCAGTCGGTGCTTCTGTTTTCGTTTCTGTCGCGTTTTCCGTCTTCGTCTTCGTCGCGACAGCCGTTCCGCCACCAGAACCTGAACCGAGACGTGCGATGACTTCACCGACTTGAACCGTGTCCCCTTCTCCGGCAAGTTGTTCTTCTAACACACCCGCTTCGTCAGCCGGGACTTCGATATTGACTTTATCTGTCTCGAGCTCGACGATTGCTTCCCCTTTTTCGACTTGGTCGCCTGGCTGTTTGAGCCATGTCGCGACCGTTCCTTCCGTAATGGACTCTGCTAATTCCGGTACTTTGATTTCGATCACAATGAGTTCCCCCTTAACTTATTTACGATCTTTTTGATATGTGCTCGTGCCTGCACCGCTCGAGACGACGTCACGAGAGAGTGCTTCACGGATGATGCGTGCTTGTTCTTGTTTATGAGCTGTCGGATTCCCTTCAGCCGGACTCGAACGACGGCGACGGCCGATATAACGGACATCGAGTCGGTTCGTTGTGACCGCTTCTAAACGAGGCTCGATATATGTCCAAGCCCCCATGTTTTTCGGTTCTTCTTGAACCCAGACGATTTCACGCGCGTTCGGATAACGACTGATGACATCACGAATCTCACGAACCGGGAACGGGTAAATTTCTTCGACACGGACGATATGCAAGAAGTCGAGTGACTCTTCTGACTTGCCGACCGCTTCCGCGAGATCGATCGCCATTTTCCCTGTGCAGAAAACAAGACGTTCGACTTTCTCTGTGTTCTCCCCGAGACCTGGCTGTTCGACGATTGGTTTAAAGCTCTCTTCCGTAAACGCCTCGACTGGTGACGTGGCGAGCGGGTGACGAAGCAGACTCTTCGGTGTCATGATGATCATCGGACGAATCTCTTCTTTCCCGAGCATCTCTGCTTGACGACGAAGAATATGGAAATACTGTGCCGCAGACGAAAGGTTTGCGACGGTCCAGTTTTTCTCCCCGGCAAGTGTCAAGTAGCGTTCCATACGTGCACTTGAGTGCTCCGGCCCTTGTCCTTCGTAACCGTGCGGCAAAAGCATGACGAGGCCTGATTTTTGGCCCCATTTCGCGCGTCCCGCCGAGATGAACTGGTCGAACATGACTTGTGCCGAGTTCGCGAAGTCACCGTATTGTGCTTCCCACAACACGAGTGTATCTTGTGCGAATACGTTGTAGCCATATTCAAATCCAAGCACCGAACCTTCTGAGAGCGGGCTGTTATAGACCGAGAACGATGCTTTCGCCGTCGACAACTCATGGAGTGGCGAGAATTTCTTACCTGACTCGACATCGTTCAACATGATGTTCCGTTGGGCGAACGTTCCGCGCTCTGAATCTTGACCGCTCAAGCGGACCGGCGTACCATCTGAAAGAATTGACGCGAAGGCGAGCGTCTCCGCATGACCCCAGTCAATTTTTCCACCTTCGCTGAACGCATCACGACGACGGTCGAGTACTTTTTGAAGCTTATGGAAGACACCAAAGCCTTCCGGCCAGTTCAATAACTCTTCATTCAATTGCGTGAGGAATTCTCGTTCGACGCTCGTGTCGACTTTCGGGAATCCTTTATGGACCGCATCCGGTAACACGATGTCTGCATCCTCTTCTTCAGAAGGAACGAGATCACGTGCCGCCTTCAATGCCTCTTCGATTTTTTGTTCGATTTGCGCCTTCTCATCTTTCGTCATGACGCCTTCTTCCTCAAGTCGTGCGGCATAGACGTGACGGACAGACTGGTGTCCTTTGATGGCTTTGTAAAGGACCGGGTTCGTGTTCATCGGTTCGTCCATTTCGTTGTGTCCGTATCGACGGTATCCAATCAAATCGACCAAGATATCTTTATGGAACTTGGCACGATATTCACTAATCAACTTCGCGACAGCGACACACGCTTCTGGATCATCCGCATTCACGTGGAGGACCGGAATTTCATACCCTTTAGCGATATCACTTGCGTAACGTGTCGACCGTGAATCGTTCGGGTCTGTTGTGAAACCGATCGTGTTGTTGGCGATGACGTGAACTGTCCCACCTGTACGATATCCCGTCAAGTTCGTCATGTTGAGTGTCTCCGCGACGATGCCTTGTCCTGGGAAGGCCGCATCTCCGTGGATCAAGATTGAGGCTGCCAAATCGTCGTGCTGTACAGCCGGTCCTTTTTCAGAACGGTCATCTTGTGCGGCACGCGTGTATCCTTCGACGACCGACCCGACGAACTCGAGGTGACTCGGGTTGTTCGCCAAGTTGAGACGGACTTCTTTTTGCTGTTCGACCACTTTCCGGTCAAGACCGAGGTGATATTTCACATCGCCTGACCAACCGAAGTTGATGCCTATTGACCCTTCAGATGGAATCAATTCTTTGTTCGGTGCATGCTGGAACTCCGCAAAAATCATCTCGTACGGTTTGCCGAGAACATGGGCAAGTACGTTCAAACGTCCACGGTGGGCCATTCCGATATTGATATGTTCCGAACCACTCGAAATGAGGCCTCCGACCATCGCATCGAGAAGTGGCACCATCGCATCCAATCCTTCGATTGAAAAACGTTTTTGTCCGACGTATGTTTTATGAAGGAATGATTCAAACAGTTCTGTTTCAGCCAAACGTTTGAACAACTCGACTTTTTCTTCTTTCGAGAAGGTTTGCTGTAACGCCCCTTGTTCGACTTGACGACGAATCCACTTCTTCTCTTCCATGTCATCTAAATGACGAAGTTCGATGGCGACCGTTCCTGTATACACGTCAAGCAAGTGACGGAATAGTTCTAAGGCGCTCGCGTTTGGTTTTGGTGCATCGTCTGATAAAAGGCGGGCCGGAATTTGTTTTAAGTCTTCTTCTGTCAAATCATAGCGTGACAGTTCGAATAGTTCCTGCTCGCGCGGGTGATCTTTTAGTGGATAAATATCAGCTGCTTTATGACCGAAAGCACGGATGTCGTTGATGAGCCGTGTCGCCGAGACGACCTTCTCTAAATCAAACGATGGACCCGAGACCGGCACTTCTGTCGGTGACGACGTTTCCGGTGCCCCAAATTCGTCAAAATATCGACGTGTTTCATCATCGACCAATGATGGGTCTTCCAAATATTGTTCGTACAGTTCAATGATGTAGCCTAAGTTAGGACCATAAAATGCTTGCGATTTCTCGTGAACATTCGACGACTCTCCCATTGAATAAATCCCCCTTATCCATTCCTAAACGTTCAATCTGTGAACGCTTTCATTTTAACATGTAGCCCGAAGCAGTTCACCTTTCTCCTACCCTGGTGAACAAAACCAAATCTTGCCTCTTACGCTCAACTTCATACTACACCTTTCGTCGCAGAAAAACCCTTACAAATTCACAATTCGTCCATACTATTTCAATAAGTTTTGCTTATCGATAAATTGTGTCTTGATGTATTTGTTTCAACAATTTCAAAAAAAGATGAAACCTTATTTCAAACAGCCCCGTAATAGGGAGTGTAGGCATTACACTATTACTCTTAACAGAAAGCTAGGTGACCACATGTTATCCGTACAAAATGTCCATAAAAAGATGGGAAAAGCAACGGTATTGACAAATGTCAGCTTTGACGTCGTTCCAGGAGAAATTTTCGGATTCCTCGGACCGAACGGCGCCGGGAAGACGACAACTATTCGAATCATCACAGGCCTCATGCCTGCGACGCACGGGACCGTGACAGTCGATGGGTATGACGTGGCGAACAACCGCCAAGAAGCGCTCAGCCGAATCGGGGCCATCGTCGAGAATCCTGCATTCTATCCGTACATGACGGGCCGGGAAAACTTGATTCATGCGATGAACTTGATTCCGAACTTGAAAAAAGTCGACTTGAATGCACTCGGTGCCCTCGTCGGACTCGACGGAAAGCTCGATATGAAAGTCAAACAGTACTCACTCGGGATGAAACAGCGCCTCGGGATTGCCCGTGCCTTGTTGCATAACCCAAAAGTGCTCATCTTAGATGAGCCGACGAACGGTCTTGACCCAGCTGGGATCGCCGATCTTCGGAATTACTTACGCCACCTTGCGGACCACCGCGGAATCGCCATCCTTATCTCGAGCCATTTATTGAGCGAGATGGAATTGATCACCGACCGTTTCGCAATCATTGACCAAGGACAAATCAAGTCAGTGGAAGACGGACAGACGAAGGCTGACAGCGTCATCCTCTGTAAAGTTGCCAAGGAGCAGATGAACGAGGCACTTGACGTCGCAGCACTCGCCTTCGATGATGTGAAAATCGTCCAGCAGTCTGCCGAGTCGTTTATCGTACCGCGTCAAGAGACAGACATTCCAGTCTTACTGAAACAATTAATCGAGCGCGATATCGCCGTCTATCAGATTGGCATGAAACACGAGTCGCTCGAAGAACAATTCTTGAAATTGACGAAAAAAGAAGGAGGTACGAACAATGCGTTCATTACTCAGCAATGAATGGATGAAATGGCGCCGCACGATTAAACCTTACGTCGCCTTAGGTGTATACACCGCGATCATCCTCATCGTATACGCTGTATTAGCCAGTGGTGAAGGAACACCAGAAGGGGCATCGTTCTTTGAATTCTCAACGATGGGCGCCATCGCCTTCCTCAGCATCTTTACCATCGTCTTTACAGCCGAGATGGTCGGGAATGAGTTGAAATTTGATACGCTGAAGCACCTCTTGATGAGTCCGTATTCCCGAGACCGCATCTTGTTGTCAAAACTCGTTATGGCCGTTCTCGTCATGTTGCTCCAATTCGTCTTTATTTTAGTCGTCGCGTTCGGGTTCTCACTCACGTTAGACGGCTCTGTCACATGGGACGTCGTTCGCCCTATTCTCATCAGTGTGAGCGGACCAATCTTCATCATCTTCTTGACGCTCATGTTCTCGGTCGTCTTCAAGTCAGTCGGCGTCGTCATCGGTTTTACGGTGCTCGCGAACTTCGCCTCAAGTATCATCGGGGGTCTTCTCGTTGCCTGGAAACCTGAACTCGCAAAATGGATCGTCTTCTTGCATTCAGACCTTTCTATTTATGATGTGAATCCAGAATTCATGAAAGCGATGGATGCTACGATGGGCTTCTCCATCTTCTATGTCGCCCTTCATATCATCGCCTTCTATCTCATCACGGCATTTATGTTCCGTAGCAAAACGTTCGCGGAATAAGCATACTTCGAATGATAAAGTGGTACCTCTTTGCTATAGGCGTTTTATAGTGAGGAGGTATTTCTATGTCTAAGACAGCATTACTCATTATTGATATGTTCAATGATTTTGATTTTGATGGTGGCGACATGCTACGTACGCATACACAAGTGATTGTTGATCCGATTCTCAAGTTAAAAAAACATTTTAAAGAGACGGACTTGCCCGTCATTTATTGTAATGACAATTTTGGGCAGTGGAAAGATAGCACGGAAGATATCATTGATTATGTGAAAGGTACAAAAGGGAAGCAGATTGCATTACAAATCGAACCAGAGGATGAAGAATACTTCATTATTAAACCAAGACACTCTACCTTTTTCGGAACCCAGTTAGATATTTTGCTTCGTCAGTTAAGCGTGACGAAATTGATTTTAACTGGTGTCGCAACAGATATATGTATCCTCTTCTCCGCCAATGATGCATATATGCGCGATTATGATATTTATGTTCCTCGCGATTGTGTGGCCGCAGAGACATTAAAACGTCATGAAAGTGCCTTGACGATTATTGATGAGGCGCTAGGAATCGAAACATCTTCTGTGTCTGAATATATGCGTCACATTAAAAAGTGATTTATAATAATCATCGCGGTCACAAAACCCCAACATTTAGAACGTTTTAAAGCTCTTCTTTTAAGCTATTCTTAAGTTATAACTGTCAGTAAAGGGTGTGATATTTTGTACCTAACAATCGGATTAGCCTTGCTCGTCTGTTTGCTTGCAATGATTTTCACTATTATGGTCGGGCTCGGGAAAGACCGCTCCACGTACAGCCAAAAGAAGAGCTGGTCGATGGTATCTTGGCTCTACATCATCTTGCTTCCTGTCTCGTTCATCGGACTCGGACTCCTCTACTATTTCATTACGAAGTAACGTAAAAAATCACGACGCCAGAAAATAGGCGTCGTGATTTTTTCATGCGATTAAGTCGCTCCAAATTTTGATGGTACTCGCTAAGATGAGTAGCGCTAAAATCCATTGGAGTGCTTTCGTATTCATATTCTTCCCGACATTCGCCCCGATTGGAGCGGCAATCAGGCTCGCGATAATCATAATGATGGCCGGACCCCAGACAATTTGATCAGTGATGATTTTACCGAACGTCGAGCCAATCGACGAGATGAAGGTAATGGCGAGGGAACTCGCGATCGCCATCTTCGTCGGGATGCGTAAGACGACAAGCATGATTGGCATGAGAATGAACGCCCCCGCTGCCCCGACGATTCCCGCCGCAATCCCTACGACGAAAGCAGAGCTTGCCGCAATCACTTTGTTGAACTGCACTTGATCAAGCGGCATGTCGTCCACTTTCGGCTTCGGCAAGAACATCATGATCGTCGCAATCGTCGCTAGTACGGCATATACGACATTGATCATCGTCTCCGATAGAATCGTCGACCCGTATCCACCAATGAAGCTACCAATTAATACCGACACCCCCATGTAAAGAATCAACTGCTTGTTTAAATACCCACCTTTACGATAGGCATAAATTCCACCGATTGTCGCAAAGAAGACTTGAATGGCACTGATTCCGGATACTTCGTGCGCGCTAAAAGCCGCGAACCCTAGAATCGGTGGAATGTATAACAACATCGGATACTTGATGATTGATCCACCAATCCCGACCATCCCTGAAATAAACGACCCGATAAATCCAATTAGAAAGATTGTAATGATAAACCCGAACTCCATATAGACTCCTCCATTTGCTCTCGTATTCTCTACTTATTCGATCGATTCCCAAGCCAACATTCCGCCTGATACGTCATAGATTTCCGTATAGCCGGCATCCTGTAATTGACTAGCAGCCTGGGCACTTCGGTTACCGCTTCGACAAATGACGTAGATTGGTTCGTCTTTCGGATACGACAGTTGGTTTGCATCTAATGAAGAAAGTGGTGCGTTCACCGCCCCTTCGATATGCCCCCCCTCGTATTCCGATACTTCACGTACATCAAGAAGCGTTATTTCCTCGTTTTCCAATTTGTTTTTTAGAGTTTTAACGTCAATTTTCATGATTCCATCCTTTTCTGATGTGGTTACAAAGATAAAAATCGTCATTAAAGCCAAAACTCCGACAAATAAGGAAATCCTCTTCATATTTTCCCCTCCAATTCTTTTCACTTGCGCTCATTATACCTTAGGGGGTATATTAAAGCCAACGAAACATTCTCGTTGCCAAAAACCTTAACCATGAAAAGGAGATCAAAGACTCATGAAGACGATTACGACTACTGAATTAGAAGCGTTACTTCAAGCTGACGACTCACTCAACCTCATCGATGTACGAGAGGTTGATGAATATGCTGGAGGTCACATCAAACAAGCGAAGAACGTACCACTTTCTGAATTCGGGGCAAAAGTCGATGAGCTCGATCGCTCTAAACCGATTCACGTCATTTGCGCAGCCGGCGGACGCAGCATGAACGCATCTGCTTATCTTGACTCACTCGGATTCGACGTCACGAACGTCGACGGTGGGATGATGAGCTGGCAAGGCGAAGTCGAATAAACGATTACTTTACTCATAGGGGGAAATTGATATGCTATTACGTTATTTTTATGATGAGAAACTAGCACAAGCTTCATATATGGTCGGTTGCCAAATGACGGGAGAAGCGATCGTCATCGATCCGGCCCGCAACATCGAGCCTTATCTTCAAGAAGCGAAAAAAGAAGGCATGAACATCGTCGCAACGGCAGAGACGCATATCCATGCGGACTTTGTGTCCGGTTCACTCGAACTCGCGAAGCGCACAGGTTCGAAAGCCTATCTATCAGACGAAGGTGATGCTTCTTGGAAGTATGCATTCGCGAAAGAAATCGACGCACAACTCGTCAAAGAAGGCGACACGTTCAAGATCGGAAACGTGACACTCGAAGTCATGCACACACCTGGTCACACACCGGAACATATTTCGTTCCTTCTTTATGACCGCAACCAGACACAACCGATGGGGATCTTCACAGGAGACTTCGTCTTCGTCGGAGACATCGGTCGCCCTGACCTTCTCGAAGAAGCAGCAGGTGTGAAAGGAACAACGGCAATCGGTGCGGAACAAATGTTTGATTCACTCAAAAAATTCATGGCACTTCCTGACTTCGTTCAAGTCTGGCCAGGACACGGCGCAGGTAGTGCATGTGGGAAAGCGCTCGGCGCGATCCCAACATCGACGGTCGGTTACGAGAAAGCGACGAACTGGGCGCTTCAAATGACGGACAAAGATGCCTTCATCAAAGAATTGACGACGGATCAACCCGAACCACCGAACTACTTTGCCATGATGAAAAAAGTGAACAAAGAAGGTATCCAAGTGACGACGGACATCGCTCGTCCTGAAGTCGTCGGGTCGGACCGTCTCGATACACTCGTCGAAGAGACACAGGTCGTCGACACGCGTAAAGGAGAAGACTTTGCGAACGGACACGTACCAGGGACAATCAACATCCCGTCCAACAACAAGTTCGTCTCTTGGGCAGGCTGGCTCGTCAACTTCGACAAAGACATCACGGTTATCGCAAGTGCAGAAAACGTCGATCAAGTACAAACGGACCTCCAATCAATCGGTCTCGACCGTCTTCGCTTCATCGTCCCAGTCGAAGAACTTGATGCATCACTTTTGACGGAAACGTATACGGACGTGACGGCAGAAGAAGCGATTGAAGCTGCTGAAAAAGGTGACGTGTTCGTCCTCGACGTTCGAAACGCGACAGAATGGAACGCGAGCCATTACGAAAAGGCAGAACGTATCTTGCTCGGTAAGCTCGCACGTGACCACGAAGGTCTTCCGACAGACCAAACGATTGCGGTGCATTGTGCGTCAGGCGTCCGCTCACGCATGGCGGCAAGTGTCCTTCAATCGCTCGGCTACAAAGATATCCACAATATCCTCGGTGGCTACGGCGCGATGAAGACTGTCTTGAACGCTCAACAAATCAAGTAATGCTATACTGACTATGAATATGGCGCCCACTTCGAGAGGGGCGCCTTTTGTTTAGGAGGGAAAGACGTGGTCGCCATCGGTCCACTCAACATTCGTTTCGATTTACTCATTTTTTTAGTAAGCCTTGGTATCCTTTACGGGATCTTTCGTTTCCTCGGTCTGAAGAGTAAGCAACGTGAAGCCGTCATCGGGACATGGTTCTATGGTTTTCTTGCCTGGAAAGGAAGCGCCATCGTCATCGGTCTGTTGACGACTCGTGATATTTCTCTTGCTCTCTATGCTACAGGAGGGGTATGGTCTCAATGGATCGCGGCCGTTGTTGTCCTTTGGCTCGTCTATCGACTCGATCGAGACCTTTTAGGATATTGGATGCTGAGCGGGCTCCTCATCTGGCTCGGGATGACACTCGCGGTTCCAGTATACGGGACGATTTTGAACCTTTCCGACCAGCCGATTCATCTATGGAGCGCCATTCTCATTCTTCTGCTACTCGGAACGACGTGGCGCTGGATGCATGAACCGACTCGTGGAAAAATTCTTTGGACAGTATGCGGTGCATCCGGCATCTGGCTATTTAATTCATATGCGGTCGGACAGATTCAATGGTGGATGATTGTCATCGCCCTCGTCCTCTTCGGATTGACGGTCTATCTCGCCCGCCCTTCAAAGAAAGTGATTCAAATTAGTGTCGGAGTCCTGGTCGTTCTCGCGGTCGTGAATGCTGTCCTACCAGAGAAAGCGACACAATCTGTAACGACAGAGACGGCGTCGACCGGTTTGAACATCGGGCAAATTCCCCCTTCGTTCGAATTACAGCGAACCGATGGGAGTACATTCGACTTAACTTCACTACGTGGTCAGCGCGTCGTCGTCAACTTTTGGGCGTCCTGGTGCCCGCCTTGTCGGGCGGAGATGCCGGATATGGCGGCGTTCGCGAAAGAGCGAGATGACGTGACCATCGTCGCCGTCAACACGACGACGAGTGAACGCGACCCCGCCGATGCCGTCTCGTTCGTCGAACCGTATGAAGACGCATTTACCGTCGTCTATGACCGTGACGGCCAAGTCGGAGATGCGTATCGGATTCAAGCGATGCCGACGACGTATGTGCTCGATGAATCGGGTGTGATCATCGCGAAGCAATTTGGTGCCATCGACAAGAATTGGCTCGACGCCCAATTGAATTGAACATGACAAAACCGCCGACAAAGAGTTGTCGGCGGTTTATCTTATTGCTTCAAATAGCCTTGTGCTTTCAAAAAGTCTTTGACGTCAAGACGTGTCGATTTCGACAACATGCGTCCCATTTGGCCAGTCCACGTGTCTTTACGCGGATTCGATCCCCGGACCATGTAGTAATCATGGATCAACGCGTCGTAATCCGATAGTGACTGTTTGATTCGTTCTGGATTCGCCTCGTATACGTTCTCATGGTAGATATGATGGAACGGTAGACGGGGCTTTTGATCTTCGACTGAAGCCGGTACACCGACGGCCATGCCAAAGAGCGGAATGACCCGTTCCGGCAATGCGAGCACTTCTTTCACCGCAAAGAGGTCGTTCCGAATGCCACCGATATAGCAGACTCCGAGCCCCATCGACTCTGCCGCCACTGCCGCATTTTGTGAGGCAAGTGCAGCGTCGATCACAGCGACAAGCAGTTTCTCATCGGTCTCAAGTGTTGCGGACACTTCTGTTTCTTGCAGTTCACCAATCACTTCATGGCGGTGCAAATCCGCACAAAAAACGAAGAAGTGACCGTTCTCGACGACATAGGACTGGTTGCCCGCAATCTCGGCAAGTCGTTTCTTCTTCGCTTCATCGGTCACCCCGATGATGGAGTAGGCTTGGATAAAGCTCGATGTCGATGCCCGTTGTGCGCTCTCGACGATGGTTTGGATCTGTTTGTCTGTCAATTTCTCGTCCGTAAAATCGCGGACGGAACGGTGGTTCAATAAGGTCTCAATCACTTCGTTCATACGTTCTTCCCCCTTTTTTTCAATCTTGGCATAAGCTCTCTGAATCCACAAATGAGAGGAATCCATCGAGCACATTTTGAGGGAGGACGCTCACATCTCGTCTTCTTATGCTATCATTATAAGCTACATAGTAAATACGATAGTGTAACTTCGAATAAGGAGCGAGATAGATGAAAAGAATACCATTTTACATTCCATTCCTGCTTGGGGTGCTGCTCCTCTCTGGTTGTACGGATGCCGATGTGAGCGTCCCGACATCGACGTCAACTGAGCAAACAGTTGAAGAGGAACCTGTACAAGAGGAACAAATCACCGAGATTCCTGAATCTGAAGGCGATCTTTTTGAAGGCTATACGAAGATCGAGGTCGATGGCGGCGATCAGTCCGGCACACGTGAAGCGAATGTCGTCGTCGATATCGGCTTTGGCGATCGTGAGTATTGGGCGTTCACGAACGAACATGGTCAACTGGTTCGTGTGATTGCCGACGAAATCACGCTTCAAGACGATGAAACCGAAGACGTTAATTCTTCAGGACGCTATTATGCAGACGAGGCAAAAGTTCCGGGTGTCGAAGACCCGAACCTCGACGAAGGCCATATCATCGCCGATTCACTTGGCGGTGTCTCAAACGCCTATAACATCACGCCACAAAACAGCGCACTCAACCGTTACGGCGACCAGGCATTCATGGAAGATGTCATCCGGAAGGCTGGCGGGGCGAAAGACTTCGAAGCCATCATCACCTATCCGAACACGACGACTCAGATTCCTTCCCGCTACCAATACACGTATACCGTACGGGGCAATACGGTCACCGATACGTATGATAACGTGGATCCGGAGGAAGTGAACGAATCGCTCGGATTGACGGATGACTCCCCCCCTGCAGTGACGACGGAACCAGTCGAGGAACGGGAATTATCCGATATCGACCTTGACGGAAACGGACAAGTGACAATCAAAGAAGCAAAGAACGCCGGATTCGAGATGCCGATCACGCGTGACCATTGGCTGTATCAATACATGGACGACCGAGACGGTGACGGGATGGTCGGGGAATAACTATTAGGAGAGATGATATGCATAAAGTTGGATTTATAGGTGTTTTCTTTACTTTGTTCTCGCTTTTTTTGATAGAGGTTATATCGTATAGCAACGGGATAACAGAAGCGCCAAATCCTTTACTAGAACGTACACTTGTTTATATTGTTCTAATGGGACTTCTATCTGGTGTCTTGATTCTCATTGACTCTATTATTTATTTTAAAAGACGCTAAATACAAATAAGTGTAGCTCATGGCTAGTCATTTGGCTGAATGTGTTTATGGTAACTGCATTCTACAGATGATTGTCGCCATGGGCTTTTTTGTGTTCACTTTGATGTTTCCTTTCATCATACAAAAAACCGCGGTGTAAGACCGCGGTTACGTGTTTAGTTCGACATTTGATTCAAGAATGGTGCGAGATCGACGTTCAACTCTTTCGAGAGACGCTCTCCGAGTTCACGATCCGCACGATAGAAGTTGCAGATCAAGAGGAGAACGGTCTTCTCGTGACGAACTTTTTTGATATGCGCCACGAGGTTACGAACGAGCGCATCCTTCTCTTCCTGAGAATAGCGACGATACACCTCTCCAGCTTGTCCGAAGTCGTTCGTCTTCTCAATCTTCTGACGACCCGTTACGCCTGTGATCGGTTGCGGCGTCTCGATATAGTCCGCATTTGGCTTCGGCGCGTCTTCGTAACGGTTCGGCTCGTAGTTGACCGGGCTCGTCTGTTGCTTGAACGGCATCGCCCCGTCACGCTGGTTGTTCGCGACTTGAGCGAACGGGCAGTTGATCGGGAGTTGGAGATAGTTCGGTCCGATGCGGTAACGCTGCGTATCCGAATACGAGAAAAGTCGTCCTTGGAGCATCTTGTCTTCTGACGGCTGGATCCCTGGTACGAGGACGCCTGGGTTGAAACCGACCGACTCAGTCTCGGCGAAGAAGTTATCGACATTTTTGTTGAGGGTCATCGTTCCAACCAATTGATACGGGATGACATCTTCGAACCAATCTTTCGTCGCATCAAGCGGGTCGAAGTCAAAGTTGTCCATGTCCGCTGGGTCGAGAATCTGTACATATAGATCCCATTCCGGATAGTCTCCATTTTCAATGGCGTTGAACAGATCACGTGTCGCATGGTTGAAGTCTTCTGCTTGGATTTTCGCCGCTTCTTCCATCGACAAGTTTTGAATCCCTTGCTTCGGTACCCAGCGCATCTTTATGTACACCGTGTTGCCGAATTCATTCACCCACTTGAAGGAATGGACGGATGACCCGCGCATGTGGCGATACGATGCCGGAATGCCTTCGTCACTAAAGAGATGCACGAGCATGTTCGTTGATTCAGGTGTGAGCGACATGAAGTCGAAGAAGCGGTCCGGGTCTTGAAGGTTCGTTTGTGGGTCCGGCTTGAGCGAGTGAATCACGTCCGGGAATTTAATCGCGTCACGGATGAAGAAGACCGGTAAGTTGTTTCCGACGAAATCATAGTTCCCTTCTTCCGTGTAAAACTTGACGGCGAAACCGCGTGGGTCACGAAGCGTCTCAGGTGAACCTAATCCGTGGATGACGGTCGAGAAGCGCGCAAACACAGGCGTCTCTTGCTCTTCTTCTTGCAAGAATGCGGCTTTCGTATAGCGTTTCATACTATTTTTTACAGTGAAGACACCATGCGCCCCTGCGCCTCTCGCGTGAACGACACGTTCTGGTACTCGTTCACGATCGAAATGCGCTAATTTCTCAATTAGTTGGTAGTCTTCGAGAAGCGTCGGGCCCCGACGACCCGCAGTGATGGAGTTGGCGTTATCCCCGATTGGTACGCCTTGGTTAGTAGTTAGTTGACGGTGTTGATCCATATGATTGCCTCCCATTATTTATAATCATTACAATCTTGATATTAATTAAAGATTAGAATGATTACAAATAATAAGCTCGTGAATCACGAACTTTTTTTCATATGTCTCTTTTGTTTGGATTTTTCACGTTGATGGAGCGTCACGACGAAAAATGCTGCCAAGATACCGCCTAGGGACCCCGCGATGATGTCGACCATCGTATCGTCATTCCCGTTCCCTTGCATCGTCGTGTTCAGGACGACGTCAGATGTGAATTCATACATTTCCCAAAGTGCCGCCCCAGCCATGGAAAAGACGACAATGTATACGAACAAAAATCGTTTCGGGATCTCGGTCCGAATGTCATCATCGAGCCTACTGAAGAAGTCGAATCCAAGGAATGCGAGAAAAATTCCGCTTAAGAGATGAAGGAACGTGTCCCACCAACCATTCCCGTATAGTCCGACAATCGAGCCTAAATACTGGGAGGCAAACAAGAACAGGATATACGCCACCTTCATCTTGCCGTCAAGTTCTGTTTTAAACGTCTTTTCAATGAAGAACGGGATGAGCCCGGAAATGATTCCGGCCCCCGCCACACTCGCATCGAACCATAATTCTTCAATGATAGATGTGACGAGTATGATCGCCATGAACAAGACGAATCCAAATTCGAGGATACGTCCTTTCGTGAGCTTCATAATGCTTCGCCTTCTTTCTAGTTTGTTCTCTATATGCTCTATTCCCAACTCTCAATCATGTTCAACCACACAATTGAATTTAGTTGGACTCTCTTGCCATTAACGAACATACGTTCTATAATTAGTATTATGAATTCGAGGAGGAACTTGCTATGCCGATCAATCCGTATCTCAACTTTAATGGGAATTGTCGAGACGCCGTGAACTTCTATGCCGATGTGTTCAATCACGCCGCTCCAGACATCATGACGTTCGGTGACCAACCTGGTCCAGACGGTCAACCGGTGCCGAGTGAAATGGCTAATCTCGTGCTGCATACCCGACTATCGATTCACGGCTCATCGCTCATGTTTTCTGATGCGATGCCTGACGGACCGGTCACATTCGGGGACAATGTCACGCTCGCTGTCGTCACAGACGACCTCGAGGCCATCCATCGTGAGTTCGAGGCGCTCTCTGTGAACGGACGTGTCTTGATGCCGCTTCAAGAGACGTTTTGGAGCAAGGCGTATGGCATGCTCGAAGACCAGTTCGGCGTCCAGTGGCAGTTCAGCCACGAAGCATGATCATCCAAAAGATCTTATTCACATTCTCTTATGATGAGGTCTTTTATTCGTTTCAAGATTAGCTTCCCCACAGAGAATACTTTCAAGGAGATGAACTAAACTAATGGAAGAAGAGAATCCTGAACAATTAAATATTCCTATTTGGGCATATGAAGCAATCGAAATAGAAGATGCCAATGTGCAATGGAAAGCTCAAGGTCTACGTGAAACAAGAGAGTTGTCCGACTTACTTTCAAAGTTTGATATTAAAGGAGCAGAACATATAGGTAGTACAGCGGTTCCCGGTCTACCTGCAAAACCAATTATAGATGTGATGATTCGTATCGAATCGTTTGACATGATGAATGCGATTGTTGATACTTTAACCGCATACGGTTGGCACTATATACCACCAGAATTGGATGGAAAGCCCTGGCGCAGATTTTTTGTGAAAGTGAAAAATGATAAACGAGTTGCTCATTTGCATCTCATGAAAGGCACAGAAAAACGGTGGGAAGAACAGATTGAATTTCGAGACAAGTTACGGGAATCTCCTTTACTCGCGAAGGAGTACGGGCTTCTAAAAAAGCAATTAGCAACTGAATTTCGTGAGGACAGAGAAAAATATACTGAAGCTAAAGCTGAATTTATAAATCGGGCATTAAACTCCTGATATAGATGAAGACCCCATCGCTAATCTACGATGAGGTCTTCCTTATTTTTGGGCTACGAAGAAGATGCGCTCCGCATCCGCTCCTGGTGCACGTTCGGTGAAATCTGATGTGACCGATTTGACGTGGAATCCGGCACCAATCAACCATTGCATATACTGCCCTGGTTCATATGTCCGTTGTTCATGCGTCTCCTCGATCCGTTCATACGTCCCATCTTCAAGCGCGACGAAGAATGTTAAGTCATGAACGACCGACAGCGGGGCTTCTCCCGGGTCGGCAAACCAAATATATGAGCAATCTTCTCCGTTTGACGCATACGTCTTTTGGTTGAAGAGCGTCTGCATCTTGTTCGGAGCATGAACATCAAAGATGAACAAGCCGCCTGGTTTGAGTTGATTGTAGACAGATTCAAACGTATCAATCACGTCCGCCTCGTCTCGCAAATAGCAAAGGGAGTCGCAGAGAATCGTCACCGCATCGACCGGTTCCGGTAACTCCAACTCACGCATATCTTGTTCCCAAAGCGGCAACTCGATTTCGACCTCGAGCGCCTTTTCTTGTGCGACTTCGAGCATTGACTCGGATAAGTCGATCCCCATGACATCGTAATGTTCAGCGAGGCGAATCGTCGCCGACCCGGTCCCGCACCCGACATCCGCGAGTGTCGCGCCATCTTGGACGTGACGACGCACGAAAGCGACCCACTCATCATACGGCGCGTCTTTCATCAACTCGTCGTATACATAGGCGAATCCTTCGTAAGCCATTAGCCGACTTCCACTTCGACGTGTGGCGCGTCAGCCCACAATTTCTCTAGGTTGTAGTAATCACGGTCATCACGATGGAAGATGTGGACGACGACGTTCTCGAGGTCAGCGAGGACCCAACGTGCCGTGTCCATTCCTTCGAACTTGTGGAGTGGTAAGCCGTTTTCGCCAGCAACGTCTTTGATTTCACGTGCGATCGCTTCGACTTGCTTCTCCGAGTTCCCGTGACAGATAACGAAGTAATCCGCGATTGGCGAAATCCCTTCCATGTCGAGTACAACGATTTCCTCGGCACGTTTATCGTCAGCCGCTTTAACAATCAATTCTAATTCTTCTCTTGCAGTCATATTGACCCTCCTAAGGTATATTCACAAAATCGTTATACGTTTCAATCGTCAGTGGAAAAATACGCACCGACTTCTTCAATAAAAATTCAATCGTTTGTTTCAGTGTCGCGACAACCGCCGCTTCGAGCGAACGCTCCACTTCTGCCCGCAACCGGTCGACGCCGGGATAATCCCGATTCGGTTCGATGGCATCAGCCACGAACAGAATTTGGTCGAGCCGAGACATCCCGGGCTCTCCCGTCGTATGATTCCGAATCGCCGAGAGCACCGCGTCATCCAGGTCGTATTGACGGGAAAGTAGAATCGCACCGACCGGCGCATGAAGTAGTTCGTCCCCGTACTCAAGTAGATTCGGGTCTAACCCTTCTTCCACGACGACTCGACGCATTTCTTCGACGTCAAAGTACTTCGCATAATCATGAAGCATCGCAGCAATACGAGCATGTTCGACCTCTTCACCGAATTGAACCGCCATGCGTTCCGCCGTCTCGACGACACCGAGCGTATGGATATAGCGTTTTTCTGGCAGCGTCTGTTTAATCAACTCGTGCGCTTCTTCAAACGTCATACAACTTATGCTCCTTCACATACTCCTCGACTGGCGTCGGGACAAGATATTTGATGGATTTGCCTCGTTTCGCCCGTTCCCGGATGTCCGTCGATGAAATCTCGAGTTGCGGCATGTCAATCGCGCGGACGTCTGCCTTCTTCGGAATCAAATAACGTGTCCCCGGCCGTGCGACCGCACCGAACGTGACAAGACGGATGAGCGTCTCATAGTCATACCAGGATTCGAGCGAAACGAGTGAATCGGCACCAATCAAAAAGTAGAATTCATCATTCGGATACTGTTCGATCAGCCGTTTCATCGTCTCGACCGTATAAGACGGCTCACTCCGTTCAAACTCAATCAAGTTCAACTTGAAGTCGGACTGATTTTGTATGGCGCGTCGCGTCATCTCGATTCGATGGTCTGCCGAGCTGAACCCGACCTTATGAGGTGGAATCGCAGCCGGCAGGAACCACACCTCATCAAGTTCAAGCTGTTCACGCGCTTGTTCCGCGATTAACAGATGTCCGAGATGCGGCGGGTCGAACGTTCCGCCCATCAAGCCGATCCGGCTCATGGGAGTTTGATTTGGCGATTTTCTTTCTCGGTCGCCTCTTTGTACAAGACGATGACTTTTCCAATCACTTGAACGACTTCAGCCTGTGTGCCTTCAGCTAACTCGCCAGCGACATCTTTCGGCGTGTCCATGCAGTTTTGAAGTACTTGGACCTTAATCAATTCACGTTTCTCGAGTGCGTCCGCGATATCTTTACACATCGCTTCGCTGACTCCATTTTTCCCAACTTGATAGATTGGTGAGAGATGGTGCGCTTCTGCGCGTAAAAAGCGTTTTTGTTTACCTGATAACATAGTATATTATTCCTCCAATAATCCTTCGATTAACTTTTTTCCAATGGTTTCGTCCGGTTTCACGCCCGTCCATTTCTCGAACGAGAGCGCGCCCTGCCCGACGAACATGGCTACACCTGTCACGATGATGGCCCCGCGACGTTTCGCTTCTTGAAGCATCGGGGTGACAAGTGGACGATATATGATATCACAAACGACCGTGTTTTGTCGTAATCCTTCTAATGAAAGTGGTGTCGATCTCTCGTCCATCCCGACAGAAGTGGTCTGAATGATGACATCATATCGAGAGACGTCCATCTCATCGAACGTCGTGTAGACGACTCCGAACGTGTCGGCGAGCGCTTTTGCCCGTTCCACTGTTCGATTGACAATCGTCACGTCACGCGTCGGGAGAGCTTGGACAATCCCACGAGCCGCTCCTCCGGCACCGACAATCAGGACACGCCCTGTAAAGTCTGTGTATGGCATCAGCGCTTGGACAAGACCTGCCCCGTCCGTATTCGTCCCGATAAGTCGCCCGTCTCGTTTATACACCGTATTGACGGCTCCAGCATGTTTCGCCGCTTCGTCAAGGTCATCGAGATACCGAACGACCACCTCTTTATAGGGAATCGTGACATTGAATCCATCCCAGTCCCCTTCTCGCATTGCCGCAAATAAGGCTGGGAGTTGATCTGGTGTGGCATCGATGGCCTCATAACGCCCGAAAAGCCCAGACGCCCTCAACCACTGCTCGTGCAGTTGGGGAGAGAGCGAATGAGCAATCGGGTGACCGATGACGGCCAGATTCATACGAGCGCCTCGCGAAGTGTGACTGCGACGCCTTTTGGAGCCCATGCTGCGATACGACCACCTTTTCCGTGAATCGCGACCCAACCGAGACCACTGAACACGATATCCGTTTTCACGCCGTCCCGTAAGCTGAACTCATGACGGACGAGTGGCGGTAAGATTTCGAGTGTCTTCTCATTCGGCGGGTTGAGCATCTTCCCAATATGTTGGTCATAGAGCTCATCGGCACGTTCGAGTTTCGTACGGTGTGCTTTCAATTCATTCGACATATAAATGACGAACGATCGCTTATTTCCTTCAAGATAATCTAAACGTGCCAATCCGCCGAAATAGAGCGTCTGTTGCGGATTCAACTGGAACACGTGCGGCTTGATTTCTTTCTTCGGTGTGATCGTCTTCAAATCTTTCGCATCGACATAGTGTGCCATTTGATGACGGTTAATGATTCCTGGTGTGTCGTACAAGTTCGCATCATCGTCGAGCGGAATGTCGATCAAGTCAAGCGTCGTTCCCGGGAAATGACTGACGGTGATGATGGCTTCATCCTCTTCACCGAAACGTTTGATCACCTGGTTGATGAGTGTCGACTTCCCGACATTCGTACAACCGACGACAAAGACGTCTTTGCCTTTGCGGTAGTACTCAATCTTTTCAGCGAGTTCATCGATGCCATGTCCTTTTTTCGCACTGATCAAATGAACGTCGATTGGGTTCAAGCCGAGTTCTTTTGCCTCTGCCTTCATCCAGTTCGCCATCCGGTTCGGGTTGACCGACTTCGGTAACAAGTCGACCTTGTTTCCGACTAACAGTACCGGGTTCGACCCGACTGAGCGTTGAAGACCCGGAAGCCAACTGCCATTGAAGTCGAAAATGTCGACGATTTTGATAACGAGTGCTTCTTTTGAACTGATACCGTTCAAGATGCGCAAGAAGTCATCATCTGATAACTCCACATCTTGAACTTGGTTATAGTGCTTCAATTTGAAGCAACGTTGGCAAATGACAATCTCACGGTCAAGTGCCGATTTTGGTGCATAGCCGACCCCGTTCGGGTCTTCCGTTTGGATGGCTACGCCGCACCCAGCGCAATATCGTTTTGTTTCTTCCATAGTTATACTTACTGCCGTTCAGGTTTCCCCTTCTTCATTCACCGTAGCACCTCGCTGCTACTCCTGAAGCGTTAATTCCGACGCCTTGCTCGCCGTACATGGGCAGCCTCCTTCTTCCTGTGCGTTCGAGGTCTTATTCATCTTTTTTATGTGAATCTTCGGAACGTGGATGCATGGCCTCACCGATTTTTTCAGCGACCGCGACTTTTGCCCGTTGTGCGTCAACGGCAAGTTCTTCCACTTTTTTCGTGATCAATACATACTTCCCACGACGCTTCATATGGGCGAAGACCACTTTTTCGAGCATCCGGTTAAATTTCGTGACGAGTCCGTCCGTTTTGACGACCGGTTGCACATGAATGACATGAATGCCCGCCATGTTTGCCCCGAGAACGTCTGTGAACAGCTGGTCCCCTAAGAAGATGGCTTCCTTCGGCGAGTACCCATATTTCGAGAGTGCCGCTTTAAATCCAGATGGTAATGGTTTTCTAGCACGAGCGACATAATGAAGGCCGAGCGGCTCCGTAAATGTTCGTACACGATTCTCGTTATTATTTGATACGACAATCACATCGAAACCGTATGATTTCACTTTTTCAAGCCACATCAATAAAAGCTCTGGCGCATGTGGGACGTCCCACGCCACGAGTGTATTATCAAGGTCCGTCAAAATGACGCGCACCCCACGGTCTTTCAATTCTTGTAGGTCGATGTCAAACACAGACGCGACGAACTGTTTCGGATAAAGTCGATTAAACACGTAAAATTCCTCCAATTAGCTAAACGATTCAACTACTTATACAAGTATTGATATCCCTTCTATGGTAAACGAAAACCGACCAAACGACTAGTCTATCGTTCGGTCGGAAGAAAATTGACACAAAATTAGTTGGATTTGATTGTCCCGATGACTTCACCGAGTCGAACCGGACCGATCTTTTCACGGTCCATTTGAATCGTATCCTTCTCAAAACAAAGAACGACGGTCGAACCGAACGAGAAGTATCCCACCTCTTCTCCTTTGCCCGCCTGGTTTCCTTCGAGCGTCCACTCAATCGTGTTGACGTTCAAGGCACCGACCATGATATGTTCGTACGTTCCGGCTGGGCTGTCAAAGCGCGTCACGCGACGGTAGTTGCGTGAGAGCGGTCGAACCGTCTCCGTCAGTCCGATTTCATTCACCGGTGCCGAACGGTCCCCGAGCTCATAGTGACTGAGCACACGACCAGAGAGCGGTGTGTGGACGCGGTGATAATCGCGCGGACTGAGGTAGAGAACGACGACTGTCCCACCTGCATAACGTCTTGCTTCTTGTTGAGAACCGAGTAACTCCGCAAGCGTATACGACTGACCTTTCACCTCGAAACGACTGTCTTCTGAAATCGATTCGATGACCGATAGCTTTCCATCACACGGTGATACGAGAGTATCAGACGACTCATCAATCGTACGTGCTCCAGGCTTCAAGTGACGGGTAAAGAACGCATGCAATGATGGATAGGCAGCAAGCGGTTGCTCTGCCTCTTCTACCGCAATGTCATATACTTTTGCAAACGATGGAATCAAGTGACGACTCACATCTGATTCTGCGAAACGCTTGAGGCGTGTGGCGATCCAAGGCGAGGCGTTCAGCTCAAATAACGTTTGGTAGAAACGACGCTTCATTCCTCTTTGGCCTCCTCATTTTTAAAGAACGTCTCATATTGTTGTTCAGAGACCGCTCCTTCAATGCGACCGACTTCTTTTCCATCTTCAAATCGGATGATAGTCGGCGTACCTTCAATCCCATACGTCGTCCATACGTTATGGTCAGCCAAGTTGATGGAGACCGCATCATATTCTTCGATGAGGGGTTCGACATAAGGCTTCACTTGCTCACAGTATTCGCAGCCCGTTTGCCAGAAGTAAGCGACGACTTCACCATCTTGGTCTAATTGTTGTTGCAATTCATCTGCTGTGACGGCGTTGACACCATCGTCAGTATTGTTTCCATTTAAAAAGTACAACAAACCGATTCCGATAACGATAATCGCACCGATGATGGCGAACGTGATAAAGTTCGCGCGTTTTTCAGGGTTTTTCATATGCATGATCCTCCTCTATATTGAATAAAGAAAAAAGACTGACTCATGCACGAGTCAGTTTGATTGTAGACGGCTTACTTCTCTTGTGCAACGTCGCTGATTCCCATGTCTTGATTTAAGACATCGAGAAGTGCAACGAAGATTGTGATGGCCACGCCAAATCCTGTCGCGAGCATCGCGTTGAACTCTACACCATCAACGGCAGAAATGATAAATACCGCTGTATTTGAGAGCACAATCGCCCAGATCAATGTCACTAAATAACGCATTGAACGTCCCCTCCATCTCACAGATGATTCGTAAAAATTCATACGACATTAGTATAGCATTGTTCGAATAGAATATGCGACTTCGATTGTATATTCTTTCCGTCAAATCGAAAAATGTGATACGGTCGTAGAAACATCATTGTGAAGAAAAGAGGATGACTGATGTCACGTTATTTAATCGCAGTCGATTTAGATGGAACGTTATTAAGAGATGATAAAACAATCAGCGAACGAAACCTTCGCGCACTTCAAGCGGCGCGTGAAGCTGGTCATGAAGTCATGATCGCCACAGGGCGTCCAAAGCGCCATTCGATCATGTACTATGAGCAAATGGGATTGACGACACCACTCGTCAACTTCAACGGTGCGCTCGTACATCACCCGAAAGATGCGAGCTACGCGGTGACACACCGACCGATTCCGCTCAAGACCGCCCATGACATCATTGAAGAAGTATCGGATACGAAGGCACACAATATCGTCGTCGAAGTGACGGACCACGTGTACTTCCAAAAAGACCCGCAAGAGTTCTATAGTCCGTATGCAGAACGTGCGCTCAGCGTCACATCAGGTAACTTGTTGAAGCATTTGCAGGACGAGCCGACGTCCTTATTGATTCATGCGACAAAAGATCACGTCGCGCACGTCCGCTCCCAACTCGACGACATTCATGCGGAAGCGGTATTGAACCGTCAGTGGCGTATGCCCGAACATATGATTGAAGTCATGAGCAAGAACACATCGAAGGCACTTGGGCTTCAAGAGGTCTCGAAGCACTTGAACATCGACCGGAAGCACATCATCGCCTTCGGTGACGAAGAGAACGACCTCGAGATGCTCGACTATGTCGGTACCGGTGTCGCGATGGGGAACGCCATCGACCAATTGAAGAATGTAGCCAACGAAGTGACGGCTTCAAATATGGATGACGGGATTGCCCTCTTCTTAGAAGAGAGACTTGGCATCAAGGCATAACGAAAGCACCGACTTAGAAAAGTCGGTGCTTTTTGTGATTCATTCATGTTTAGCGACGGAACGTCCCTTCGACGTCCTCTGTCGGCAAGATATTGATCCAAACCGATGGGTCTGCATCTTTACAGATTCGCGTAATCTCACGCACTTCGTGTCGTTGCGCAACCATCATGAGCGTCGCCTTCTCGACTTTCGAGTACGTCCCGATTGCCGGCATGAGCGTGATCCCGCGGAACACGTGTTGATGAAGTTCTTTCGTCACCTCATCCGGGTGATTCGTTACGATAAAGAGTGTTTGACGCTGTGTATTCGTATAAATCTCATCGATAACTTTTGACGTCACATACAAGAAGACAATCGTGTAGAGCGCTGTCGGCCATCCGAACAAGGCACCTGCTGCGAGGGCGATCATCATGTTCATCAAGAAGAGATAGACCCCGACCGAGTTGTTCGTGAACTTCGCCAATATCAACGCGACAATGTCAAAGCCTCCCGTCGAGGCTCCATACCGAATCGTGATGCCCGAACCGATTGCCAAGAGCACACCGCCGAATACGGCGTTCAAGAGCGGGTCGTCCGAGAGGAGCTGCGATTGCGGAAGCAAACGGATGAACAACGTGACCGAGGCGACACTGACAAGCGTATGAATCATCATGTTCCGCCCGAGCATAAAATAACTGACGACGAGCAGTGGTGCGTTCAGAATAAAGAACCAGAGTCCTTCCCCTAGTTCAAGCGGTGTACCCTCTAATAATTTCGTCAAGATTTGGGCAAGACCCGTAAATCCCGTCGAATAGACGCCAGCTGGAATTAAAAATAATGTCATGGATAAGGCAACGAACAATCCTCCGATGATCGAGACAACCCCGATTCGTGTATGTTCTTTAACGGCTTCCGTCAAGCTTCAACTCCCCTTTCTCAAAATAGCTAAGAATCAAGATAACATAGATTATTCATGCTGCATACAGCAAATATGCAGGAAATCCGATAAGTTTTTCATACAAAAACAAGCCGACCGAGGTCGGCTTGTTCGTATGAAGCGAATGGTCACGCTTTCACTGTTTCGATTGTAACCGATTCATCTGCAGGAACTGTTACCGCATTTCCATACACATGGATGGTCACGTCTGTACCACCTGTTTGCTTGATCGTCACTTGTTCACGTGATGATGTGACCGTCAAGTGATGGCCGCGCCAGAGCATGTTGAACGAGTAACCGTTCCAATCTTTCGGAGTCATCGGGCTGAACGAGAGGTTATCCTCTTGAATGCGCATTCCGGCGAATCCATGAACGATGGACATCCACGAACCGACCATCGACGTGATGTGCAACCCGTCTTCCGTGTCATTGTTATAGTTGTCGAGGTCAAGGCGCGCCGAACGTTGGTACAATTCGACCGCTTTGTCTTCATAACCGACTTCTGCCGCAATGATCGAGTAGACACATGGTGACAAGCTCGATTCGTGAACCGTGCGTGGCTCGTAGAAGTCAAAGTTTGCACGTTTCTGTTCGACCGTGAAGCGGTCACCGAACGTATAGAGTCCTTGGAGGACGTCCGCTTGTTTGATAAAGTTCGAGCGAAGGATGCGATCCCATGACCAGTTTTGGTTGAGTGGAAGATGTTTCGGATCGAGGTCTTTCACCAAAATCTGCTCTTTATCCATGAATCCGTCCTGTTGCATGAAGACATCTGGAACGAGATCATCTTTTGGATAATACATCTTCGTTTGGATGTCCGCCCACTTCGCAAGTTCAGCGTCCGTGATGCCGAGTGTCGACACGAGCTCTTCGAGACGCGCAGGTTCTGCTTCTTTCAAGTAGTTGTACACTTCCTGCGTATACTCGAGCGTCCATGCGGCGATCAAGTTCGTGTACCAGTTGTTGTTGACGTTGTTGTCATATTCGTTCGGACCTGTGACGCCTAGGATCATATACACGTCTTTGTGCGGGACAAAGTTGACGCGGCTAGCCCAGTAACGCGAGATCTCGACCAATACTTCCAATCCGTATTGTCCAAGGTACGACTTGTCGCCTGTGAAGTTCGTATAGTTGAAGATGGCATGGGCGATCGCACCGTTACGGTGAATCTCTTCATGCGTGATTTCCCACTCGTTGTGGCACTCTTCCCCGTTCATCGTGACCATCGGATAAAGCGCACCTTCCATACCGACATTCTTCACAGCATTCTCTTTCGCCTGCGGCAATTGATTGTGACGGTATTTGAGCAAGTTCCATGAGACTTCTGGTTTGGCTGTCGCCAAGTAGAAGTGGAGGCAATAGGCTTCTGTATCCCAATACGTCGCACCGCCGTACTTCTCACCTGTGAATCCTTTTGGACCGATGTTAAGACGTGAATCTTCACCTGTATATGTTTGATACATGTTGAAGATGTTGAAACGGATTCCTTGTTGTGCCTCGATGTCTCCATCGATGCGAACATCCGCATCTTCCCAGCGTGCGAGCCATGCTTCCGTCTGTTCAGCGAGAAGTGTCTCAAATCCTTTTTCAAACGCCGCTTCGACACGTGTCATCCCAGCTGACTGCAATGCTTCAACCTCGTGGTCGCGGTTCGTGACGACCGACACATACTTGTAGGCTGTCGCTGTCTCACCGGCCGTTACGTTGACCGTGAATTTATTGGCAACAAACAAATCTGTTGCTTCAAGCACTTCACAACGAGCGCCTTCGACGTCCGCAATCATCGATGCCGTGACATGCCAGTCGAGTTTCTTCGTCTTCGTCGTAACGAAAGCGAAACGCTCTTCCACACCACGGTCGACCGGAAGCCAGAACTTCTCATCGTAGTTCGAGTCTTCGTTGACGACATCACCATCTAAATATGGAGTGAACTCAATTTTTGCTTCGTAGTTGACTGGTGTGACGTTGTAACGGATTGCCAAGACTTCTTTATCCACGATCGAGAAGAAGCGGACGACTTGCACTTTCGTCTCTTCTGTCCCGTTCATCAAGGTGAACGTCCGTGTGAGGACACCACGCTGCATGTCGAGCTCGCGAGTGAAATCTTTCACTTCCCATTTTGCCAAGTCGACCGGTGTACCATTGATGACCACGCGGAGACCGATGACGTTTGTCGCATTCAACACTTTGGCAAAGTATTCAGGGTATCCGTTCTTCCACCAACCGACACGTGTTTTGTCCGGGTAGTAGACGCCCGCCACGTAGAATCCTTGGTGCGTATCATTCGAGTAATCTTCCTCAAAGTTTCCTCGCATCCCCATATGCCCGTTCCCGAGCGATGTGATGGATTCTGCAAGACGGTTCTCTTTCGGGTGAAGACCTTCCTCTGTTACTTTCCATTCATCGACTGCAAACAATCGTTTCATCTGTCTGCCACTCCTTTTTCTCTGCAAGGCTACCTTCGACGGACAACTAGTTCATGCAACCGTTTGTCTATGAAAGCGCTGTATTTAATCTCACCTTTCATTTTACACAACTGAAACGATAATGCAATCGTTTGCATAAAACTTTTTTTTCTTTTTTTCATCACATTTTACAATCAAAAAAACCGCCTCTCATCGAGACGGTTTCAATCAATCTTTCTGTCCATTTTCCGGATTCTCACCAAATGCCGCATTCGCTTCGTGTCCCTCGAATACCGCACTTCGCCCATCATTGAATCCGGTATCGGGTTCGTCGATGACGAGCGCGTATCCCCCTTGCTTGATTGAAGCATGCGCCCGTTCGATTTCGTCGTCCGCGATCCCTAAATCGGTCAGCGCCTGTTTCGTATCCCGATCCTCGCTTCCCCCTTCGTTGAGGTTGTCTAACCAGGATGTGTCACCTTCTTCTACGTTTAGGTTCGTCTCTCGTTTAAGAACGTGAACGACTTCATCCCGCTCCGTCACGACAAATAGTTCCCCTTCATCATAGCCGCCTTCTTTCAGCTCATTGATTTTAGACAGTAGATTTTCTTTCGTATCGAATGTTCCGACAAATCGTCTTTCACTCATCTCTATCCATCCTTTCGATTTCGATTCCTTCGAAAAAGATGTTCCCTACTCCATGAGGCTTCAATCAAAAGGATATGCAAAAGACGACTCCGCTCTGGCGAAATCGTCTGGTCAATCAAGAATTCGATTCTAATGTTTCGGTCGCCTTACTCTTCTTCTGCCCACATGATTGGCGGACGACCAGATAATGTGGCACGATGACACGCTTCCCATAAGGGGGTGCATTATCACTGATTTGTTCGATCAAACAGTTCGTCGCCTCGAAACCGAGACCGAAGATGTTAATTTCGACCGACGTGAGTGGCGGGTTCGAGTGTTCCGCGATATACACGTTATTGAAACTGACGACTGCGACGTCCTCTGGGATTTTGAGCCCCATCTCGCTTAATGTGCTGATGACGCCGAGTGCCATCATATCGTCACTGACAACGACGGCTGTCGGTGGTTCCTCATTTTGTAACAGTTCACGCACGGCCTTCGCGCCGCCCTTCGTCATGAATTCAGCCCGGGCGATGTAATCTTCGCATACCGGGATGCCTGCTTCCATGAGGGCCGTCGCGTACCCGTTCCGACGATCTTGTGTGACGGCGAGTTTATCCGATCCCCCGATGAAGGCGATGCGACGATGACCTAAGTTATAAAGGTGTTTCGTCACTTCACGACCAGCCAAATAGTTGTCCGTATCGACGTAAGTGATGGAAGAAGCGTCCCCGAACGGCTTCCCGACCACGACGAACGGAAACTTCGTTTGACGTAAGTATTGGACGACTTGGTCGTCTTCACGTGAATAAAGAACGATGACACCGTCGACACGGCGTCCTTGTACCATCTCGATCACACCGGACAAAACTTCTTCTTCTGTCACGCCGGTCGTCATATAAAGCGAGTATCCATTCTGGTGCGCCTTCGTGCTAATTCCTCGTAGCACTTCCGGGAAGAACGGGTTTTGAAGCGTCTTTGTTGCCGCGCTCGGCATGACGAGACCAATTGACTGCGTCGAGCGGTTAGCGAGACTTCTCGCATGAATGTTCGGATGATACCCGAGCTCTTCCATGGAACTTCTAACCCGTTCTTTTGTCTTTTGACTGATTCTTGGGCTGTTGGCGATGACGCGAGAGACTGTCGACGGCGCGACGTTCGCGTGCTTCGCCACATCTTTGATTGTGATTTGCATGGTGTTCCCCCTGCTTCCGTGAGTTCGATTCGTGCCTTGCGGCGTTTCATGTCTTTATTTGCGGCGCTTCCACATGACCAAACCAGTCAAGAAAATCGGAATCGTAACGACGAGCAAGCCCATCATCCACGGATTGACCGAAGATTCCTCAACGATGTAAGCGTTCGCACTTTCACCAGACAGTTCAATTGTAAACGTTCCGCGCTGATCTGTGACCAGTTGTGAGAATAAAAGACCACGAAGTCTCGTATCTTCCCCGATTTCACTGACATCGATCTCAATCTCCCGATCGTCACGATTCATGTTGATCGCATAGAGCGCGACGTCATCTCCGTCTTTCCGTTCGAAGACGGCCATCCCGTCTTCTGAGGCGATCATGCGCTGCTCTCCTGTCGCAAAGACCGGATATTCTTCCCGCATGCGGTTCATCGTCGCGACGTATTCGTGCAACTCTTCATTTCCCGGGAATTCCGTCATGACACGGTTCGCCGGGTCGGTTCCACCGGTCTGCGCATTTTCTGTTCCTTGGAAGACGATCGGCATACCAGGTGACGCATAAAGCGCGAACAACCCGAGGCGTAATCGTCGTTCCGCTGATTCCACACCGCCGAGTTCCGCCATATGCATGAAGCGTTCGACATCGTGATTATCGAGGAACGTCGCCATCTGGTTCGGGTCGTTGAAGAACGTTTCGGCATAGCTTGCGGCAACGTCAATCTCATCGACGTTCGCTTGCTGTTGCGTCATCGTTTTCGACACCCGGTCATAAAATGTAAAGTTTGTGATGCTGTTGAACCCGAGATCGTCATATTGCGCGACGTATTGCGGGTCTGGGTCGAACACTTCGGCGAGTAAGTAAAAGTCTGGGTCGACCGACCGCACACCTTCGACAAAGTCTTTCCAGAACGCTTTATCGACGTGACGAACCGTATCGAGGCGATAGCCGTCGATGTCCGTCTCTTCGATCCAGTACTTCGCCGCGTCAATCAAATACGATTTGACTTCCGGATCCTCTGTTTTGAAGTCAGGTAAGTCGAACAACCAGTGCGTCTCGACTTGCTCCTGGTCTTTCCAAAATACAATCGGTAACTGTTCATGGAACCATTCCGGCTTTTCTTTAACCCACGGGTGGTTCGGACCGACATGGTTGACGACGAAGTCGAGAATGACTTTCATGTCGCGCTTGTGCGCTTCCTGAACGAGTTCCTGTAAATCCTCTTTCGTCCCAAACTGTGGGTCGATGTTATAAAAATCTTTAATCCAATACCCGTGATAGCCGTCCGGCATATTTTCAAAAACGGGTGTCAACCAAATCGATGTGAAGCCGAGTGATTCGATATAATCGAGCTTCTCGATGACCCCACGGATATCGCCTCCGTGAAACGCTTTCGGATCATCTTTGTCCACCTGTTCATTGTTGTCCGGATTCCCGTCAACAAATCGGTCGACCATAATAAAGTACATGCGTTCTTGTTCCCAAGTAGCGGCTTCCTTTGCCCCGACGACGGTCGGAAACAAAAGAAGCGACAGGAGCACGAGCACGACGCCTCGCCTCATATCGCTTCCTCCTTTTACGAGTATTATCCTTTCGTACCACCCGCTGTGAGGCCAGAAACGAAGTAGCGTTGGAACATGAAGAACAAGATAACGATTGGAAGGGCCGAAAGAACCGCACCTGCCGCGAATAACGTGAAGTTATTATCGAACTGTTTCGAAATCATGTTGTAAAGGCCAACTGCCAACGTTTGTTTCTCTGGTGAACGAAGGACGAGCGATGCCAAGATAAAGTCGTTGAATGGTCCCATGAAGTTAAAGAGAGCAATCGTTGCGACAATCGGCTTCGCGAGCGGCAAGATGATTTGCCAGAAGATTCGGAGGTGACCGGCACCATCCATGCGGGCTGCTTCGTCAAGTTCTTTCGGAATCGTGTCGAAGTACCCTTTCGCCAAGTACGTGTTCATCGGAATCGCACCACCCGCATAGAGCAAGATGAGCGCTGTATGTGTGTCAAGAAGGTTGAGCATGTTGAGCAACACATAAATCGCGATGATCGCAACGAACTGTGGCACCATTTGAAGGACGAGGAACAAGACGAGCGAGTTCTTCCGTCCGACGAAGCGGTAACGTGAGAAGACGTATCCGGTAATCGTCACCAAGACGACTGAGAGTGCCATCGTGATGAAAGCGATTTTCAACGTGTTCACATACCATAAACTATAATCCGAAATCGTTAGGTCAAACAAGTTTTTGTAGTGAATGAACGTAGGATTTGCTGGAATAATCGTTGACGTAATCGTACGCCCCGGGTTGAACGATGTGCCGACAACCCAAAGCATCGGATAGAGAATGATGATCGACGCAAGCGTCAAGATGACATACGAGATCGCCAAATTGATTCGTTTTTGTTTTTTCATATCAGATCATATCCTCGTCTTTGAAAGATTTTGTCCGACGGAACTGGATCACGGCAAGCGTCATGATGAAGAATGACAAGATGAGTGTGATCGCAGCCGCAAGTCCGTATTGCGGGTTGGCACCGAGAGACAATTTGTAAATCCATGAAATCAAGATGTCGGTACCGCCGGCCGTTTGTCCAGGTACAGCAGGGCCACCGCCATTAAAGAGATAGATGATGTTGAAGTTGTTGAAGTTGAACGTGAACTGCGTGATCAAGATCGGTGCAGTTGCGAACAAGAGCATCGGCAATGTGATCAAGCGGAACTTGTCGAAGATTGTCGCTCCGTCAATAGTCGCCGCTTCATACAAGTCACCAGGAATCGACTGAAGCACACCCGTCATGAGCGTCATGATGAACGGGAAGCCGAGCCACCATTGAATGAGAACGAGTGCCGTACGTGTCGCCGTCGGATCGGTCATCCAGTTGACTGGGTCAAGACCGAGCGCCGGCAAGATTGTCGTATTGAACACCCCGAACGACTCGTTGAACATCGAGCGGAAGATTAAGATCGTGATGAATGCTGGGACCGCCCATGAAAGAATCAAGATTGAACGGAACAAACGACGGAAGCGAAGTCCTTCTTGGTTCAAGAGCACCGCAAGGAACATTCCGATCGCGATGACACCTGTCGTTGAAGCGACCGTCCAGACAAGCGTCCAGCCGAGTACTCCGACGAATGTGTCACGGAAGATATCAATTTCAAAGATACGCGTGAAGTTCTCGAATCCGACCCATTCGACGAGTTTCGCTGGTGGTGCGTTGTTGTAGCGATAGTTCGTGAAGGCGATCAAGAACGTGAAGATCAATGGAAGAATAACGGTAAACACTAACAAAATGAGTGATGGGATTAACATTAAGTATGGGAATCCATGGTCACGCAAGTTGCGAAGTTGCATTTGGAACGATGGAAGGTTTAGATGCTGATCACGAGCGCGACCGACACGATAGGCGTCACGAATATTCCAAACATAGAACGCGATTCCGAAGAAAAGTAAAATTAACGCGACAATCCCCTCGACCATCAAGAAGATGGAGTGGTCGTTACGAGGTCCTGGCACTTCACCAAGCGTGATCAATCCCCAAAGTCCTCCACGGTCACCTGGTCCGGCGCCCGCCCCTTTGAAAAATAGATCATAGTTTACGGCAAAATAAGATACGACGACGATAAAGAACGCTACCGCCTTCGCGTATTGTTTGTTGTATAACTGTCCGAGTCCCGGAATGATGGAAAGTAGTCCCGCGTTCCGAGCATGGTTTGTAGGCTTGTCCGGGCGTTGGTCCGGTGATTTAGGGTTCGCAATTGCAGCCATCCTCAGTTTCTCCTTTCGATTTGAGCAAATCAATCAAGCAAACGTTTGCTCAATGCTAGAAAATGATGGGGAACGCCATGTGGCGTACCCCGTCATCTCAATTCCTTATTGGTTGTTCGCTTGGATTTGTTGTTCGATGACTTTCACTGCATCATCTGCAGATTTTTGTGCATCTTGTTTACCAGTTGCTACAAGCTGAAGCGCTTGAGCCATTGGCTCCCAGACTTGTCCCATTTCAGGAATGTTCGGCATTGGGATTGCGTTTGTTGCTTGGTCGAATACCGCTTTCGCAACTTCGTTCGACGTGATTGTCTCGTTCGACTCGAGTGCTGCTACTGGTGGGATCTCGTTGTATGCTTCAAACATTGCCAATGCGTTTTCTTCATTCGTCAACTCTTGAAGGAACATTTCAGCCCACTCTTGGTTTTCTGTGTAAGCTGAAAGGGCATATGTTTTCACACCCATGAACGTCTTGATTGGCTCACCGTTCGGAAGTGTTGGCATTGGAGCCGCTCCGAGGTTCACGCCTGCATCTGTGTAACCAGCTACAGCCCATGGTCCGTTCATGACTGAGTGAGCTTTCTTCTCAGTGAAGAGTTGGTCCATCGCTTGGCCGCCAGACTCTCCGATCAACCCTTTAGGGAAGAGGCCTTCTTCGTACCATTTACCGATGTATTCGAATCCTTCAACTGCGCCTTCGTTGTTCAAACCGATATCCGCTGGGTCGAGTGCGCCACCGTCTTCTTTGAACACGTATCCGCCGAATCCAGCGACAACACCGTGTGCGAAGTAGAAGTTATCCCAAAGTGCAAGGAATCCGTACTCGCCGTCAGCTTTTACATCGTTTGACAACTTGTAAAGGTCGTCCATAGATGCTGGAGCTTCAGCCATCAAATCTTTGTTATACATGAGAACTGGTGTCTCAACTGATTTTGGATATCCGTAAGCTTGGCCATCGAACATGACAGCTGATTTCGCAGCGTCTGTGAACGCGTCAAGCGATCCTTCGTCAGCGATTGGAGCCAAGTGACCTTGGTCTGCGATTGTACCAATCTGGTCATGTGGTACGAGCACGATGTCTGGACCTTTTCCAGCTGGACCGTCAAGCGCGAGCTTGTCTTTTTGATCTGTCATCTGTACTTCGACAACTTCAACTTTTACGCCATGCTCTTCTTCGAACGCCTTCGCAACTTCTTTCGTTGTTTCAGACTTTTCGATGTCTTCCCAGATGACGATCTTTTCAGGTTTGTTCTCGCTTGAAGAACCACCTTCGTTAGAAGATCCGTTGTCCGTTCCGCCACCACATGCAGCAAGTGCACCGAATGCGAATACTGCTGTTGAAAGTCCTGCTACCATTTTTTTCATCTTCATGATGAAAAACCTCCCCAAGGAAATAGTATGGTCAGATTTGCGCAATCGCACGACCACGTCAATTTTAAAACTCCGCTACGAAATTGACACGGTAGTGAAAACGTTTGCATCCTCACCTCAATTTTTATTATACAGTTGTGAAAGCGTTTTACAAGTCTTTTTTTACACTTTTTTTACGTCTGTTGACCCATTTATGTAATTTTTAAATGTTTGTTCTCAATTCTTCACTTTTTATGCGTTTCAGCAATTGACAAAATGTAAACGCTTTATTAACCTTTGCTTGAGCAAACGTTTTCGCAACATCTGTTCTCTTTGATTCCCGATGTTGTAAAATGATGTCATCCCCTATAAAGAAAGGAATGTTTTCCTTATGATGAAAGAAGCGATTTATCATCGTGCCATGTCCCCGTTCGTCTACAAATATGATCGCGAGACAATCCACATTCGTTTCCATACGAAGCGAGGCGATATCGAATCTGTCGATTTGATTTGGAACGACCCTTATGATTGGCACGCTGAAGACCCAGCCATGTGGAACTTCGATCCGGATAAGCCGAGCTACTGGCGTACATACGAGACTCCAATGGAGAAAATCGGGTTTGACGACGCCTACGACTATTGGTTCATCTCCATCAAACCGCCGTTCCGACGTCTACGTTACGGCTTCCGTTTGAATGATGGACAAGAGACGGCCGTTTATACCGAAAAAGGATGGTTCGAAGAGAAGCCGCTCGATGATACGGGTTACTACTTCTGTGTCCCATTCATCAACCCAATCGATATCTTCCATGCGCCTTCTTGGGTGAAGGATACGGTCTGGTATCAAATCTTCCCGGACCGTTTCGCCAATGGCGATGCTTCGCTCGATCCTGAAGAGACGCTCCCATGGAACTCGACAGAGCCTACGACGACAAACTTTTTCGGTGGCGACTTCCAAGGAGTGATCGACCATATCGATCATTTAGTCGAACTCGGGATCACCGGCATCTACTTCTGCCCGATCTTTAAAGCGACGACAAACCATAAGTACGATACGCTCGACTACATGGAAATCGATCCACAGTTCGGGACGAAAGAGAAATTTAAAGAGATGGTCGACCTCTTGCACGAGAACGGCATCAAAGTCATGCTCGACGCGGTCTTCAACCATGTCGGATATCATCACCCATGGTTCCAAGACGTCGTCGAAAACGGTCCGTCCTCTGAGTACCGTGATTGGTTCTACCTTCGCGATTTCCCGGTTGTCACAGAACCGAAGCCGAACTATGATACGTTCGCATTTGAAAAGAACATGCCGAAAATCAATACAGAACATCCCGAATTAAAAGCTTACTTATTAGATGTCGCCCGTTACTGGGTCGAAGAATTCGGCATCGACGGATGGCGTCTTGACGTTGCCAACGAAGTCGACCATGCATTCTGGCGTGACTTCCGTAAGGCCGTCAAAAATGCGAACCCGGAAGCTTATATTCTCGGAGAGATTTGGCACGATTCACAACCTTGGCTACAAGGTGACCAGTTCGATGCCGTCATGAACTATCCGTTCACGAACGCGAGCTTGAACTACTTCGCCCTCGACCGGACGACCGCTTCGGAGTTCCGTAACGAACTGACACGTGTCGAGATGATGAACACGATGAACGTCAACGAAGTCACGTTCAACTTGATCGATTCGCATGACACCCCCCGCGCGTTGACACGAGCGAAAGGACATAAAGGCAAGTTCAAACTCTTGATGACTTCAATGCTGACTTATACGGGTAGCCCATGTATCTACTACGGGGACGAAATCGGACTCGAAGGCGAACAAGATCCAGGTTGCCGTCGCTGTATGCCGTGGGATGAAGCCGAAGAAGACCGTAATCTCTTCCGCTACATCCAAAAGCTCATCCAGCTTCGTAAGGAACACCCTGCGCTCGCCAATGCCGGCTCATATCGCTTTAACCTGGTCGACGATGCGAACAATGCAGTCATCATCGAGCGGTGTACGAAAGATGAGACTTACTTGGTGTACTTCAATAACTCGGACTCTGCCTCGAAACTGAATCCGCTCGGTTATACAGGAGCCGCCACGGACCTCTTGCATAACCGCGACCTCGACTCACTCGAAATCGAACTGGCGCCATTTAGTTCTGCTATTCTGAAATTGAAATAAATTCGAAAATCACCTGATTTCTTCGGGTGATTTTTTTGTTGAAAATAATTTAGCAAACCCCTTTCTTTTTCATTTCATAAGGAGTAAGATGACCTTTGACATTTTTATAAAACAAATAGTTAACAGAAAGAATTATAGAGAAAAGGGAGAATACACTACATGCAGACGAAACAAACGGAACAGCTCACCCTGTTCAAACTGTCGTGGCCGATTTTCATCGAACTTGCCCTCCATATGGGAACCGGGATCATCGCCACATTGATGCTCGCTCACTACTCAGACGCTGCCGCTTCGGCCGTCGGGGTTGCCAACCAAATCTTAAACGTGTTCTTAATTGTCTTTAGTGTGACGTCTGTCGGGGCGACCATTTTGATCGGTCAGGCCATCGGGGCACAGCGCATGAAGAAGAGTCGCGACTTCGCCCGCTCCGCCGTCAGTTTGAACATGTGGCTTGGTGCGATTATGGTCGTCGTCATCTTCTTGTTCGGTGAAACGTTCTTACGCCTGTTCGGTCTATCAGACGAACTGTTTGCGCACGGGCTGTTGTTCCTGCAAATCGTCGGCTTGTCGTTATTCACCGAAGCACTCATCATGGCGCTCAGTTCGATCCTCCGGAGTCACGGGATGACGAAACACGCCATGCTCGCGACGCTTCTGATTGATATCATCACCGCCGTCGGTGCCATTTTTGCCGTTACCGGCTGGTTTGGCCTTCCGGTCACAGGCGTTGCCGGTGTCGCTTGGGCCATCGTGATCGCACGATTCGCCGCTATGGTTCTCTTGTTCTGGCTCGTCAAACGGAAGCTCATGATTCACTTCCCGTTAAAAGAAGTGATTCGTCCGAAGAAAGACGACATCCAGTCACTCCTTCAAATCGGTGTTCCTTCTGCCGGGGAGAACTTGTCGTATCAGGCATCCCAAATTATCATCACTGGATTTATCGCGACGATGGGCGAGGCTTCCCTCGCTGCTCGGGTGTACGTGATGAACTTGTCGATGCTTGCCTTCTTGTTCACCGTCGCCGTCGCGCAAGGGACCCAGCTTTTGATCGCACGGGATATTGGAGGGAAACGTTTTAAAGAAGCCTATCATCGTGCCGTCAAGACCTTGAAGATTGCCATGTTCGCTTCGTTCGTCGCCTCTCTCGGTTTAGCGGTGTTCAGCGAATCGCTACTCGGTCTCTTCACGTCAAACCCTGACATCATCGCGGTCGGTGTGCCCATCTTATGGGCGACGCTCATTTTAGAGCCGGGTCGCGCCATGAACATCGTCTTGATGGGGTCGTTGAAGTCTGTCGGGGACGTCCGCTTCCCGGTCATGATCGGGATCGCCTCGATGTGGGGTGTCGCCGTGGCGTTCAGCTACTTGTTCGGTCTTCAAATGGGGCTCGGTATCCTTGGGATTTGGCTCGCCTTCTCCCTCGATGAGTGGTTCCGCGGATTCTTCGCGTTCCGTCGTTGGAAATACGGGACGTGGCAACAAAAAGGCTTCCAGTTCGAAGCAAAATCAACCACGTAAAAAAAGCGGCCGCGGCCGCTTTTTTTATTTCATCAAGAATGCCTGCATCGCTTGGCGGTGCACGTCCGTGTCCCCACACTTCCGTTGCCATTCGATTTCTTCATTCAATCCATCCTCAAATGAAGCGGCTCGCATGAGCGCCTTCATCCCTTGAACAGCGACCGGTGATTTCGCAGCGAGTGTCTCCGCATATGAAGTCAATCGCTCCGTATACATCGCATCTTCCACGAGCTCGGTGACGAGCCCGAATGAACGCGCGGCCTCCGAGTCAATCGTACTGCCACTCCAGAGCCAATCTAACGCAAGGTCGTCGCGCATGAGTCGACGCAGGTGATATGGACCGCCCGCATCCGCGACCAACCCGATTTTAATGAACGCCGAGCTGAACTTCGTCGACTTGGCGACGATTCGAACGTCTGCCGCGAGTGCCAAGCTGAGCCCTGCTCCAGCCACGACACCGTGAATCCCTGCGATGAGCGGTTTACGACTCGAGAAAAGTGCACGTACGAACGGATGATACACGTCTTCTAAATATTCCCCATAGTCCGCATCGCTCTCGATCGTTAAATCTTGTCCGGATGAGAACGCTCGTCCCTCACCGACAAGGACGATGACGCGAACGGCGTCGTCCTGTTCAAATGTGTCGATTGCCGTTTTCATTTCACGAAGCAACGTCTCGTTCAAGGCGTTTAGCTTTTCAGGTCGGTTCAGTTTCAACCACCCTACCCCATTGTGTGTCGTCAATTGAATCGTCTCCACTTCCATTCCCCCTTCAAAATGAATCATTGTTCATTTCTTCGTCATTGCTTCAAACTCCTTCCTTTACTGAAAAGTTTTTTGAAGTTCAATTGCCGGGAAGTTGGTTGATTTGCTATTCTAAAAGGAGTCGGTCACGAAAGGATGAGTCAGATGCAACTGACAAACGCCGCTCGGCAACTGAAACAGAAGAAGATTCCGTTCACCTATCATACGTATGAAGTTGATGACACCGATGTCTCAGCTAAACATGTGGCGATGACATTGAATAAACCGCTCGACGAACTGTATAAAACGATTTGTCTCATGAACGAGAAAAAGCAATATGCCTTCTTTCTCATCTCTGGAGAGCGTGACATCGATTTAAAAGCAGCCGCTAAAGCTTGGGGGGCGAAGAAAGCATCGACCGTCCCGATGAAAGAGCTCGAGACATTGACCGGTTATATTCGAGGAGGAGTCTCTCCGATTGGGGCGAAGAAGCCGTTCCCTGTCTATCTGCACGAAGCAGCTCAAGACAGAGAGACAATCACCATTTCTGCTGGAAAACGCGGCTATCAAATCGAATTAACACCTGAAGATTTACTGCAATTTACAAACGGGCACTGGTTCAGCCAATGACCTTACTGGGGGCAAAATTATGTGGAAAGAACGTATCCGTTCGTGGGTCCCAAACTCCTTTACGTTCGGAAATTTATTTTGTGGTGTCGTCGCCATCGTCTACGCCGCACGTGGTGACTTCTCAAACGCCACACTGTTAATCATCATCGCGATGATGCTCGACAGTTTAGACGGGCGCCTCGCCCGTATGCTCGGGGTCGCTGGCGATTTTGGAAAAGAATTGGACTCACTCGCTGACATCGTCACGTTCGGGGTCGCACCGGCGATGCTCGCTTATTACACCTTCTTTATTGATTACGGCAATTATGGATTGTTTTTTGCGGCACTTTTCCCGCTATTCGGCGCCTATCGTCTGGCTCGCTTCAATTTATCAGCGACAAACGTTGCAGCGAGTTACTTCTCTGGTGTCCCGATCACGGCCGCCGGGGGACTTCTCGCTGTCATCACAACGTTCGGTGACCGCGTCAGTGAACTGTTGACACCGATTTTTTTCACAGGGCTCGCCTTGTTGATGGTCAGCCGTGTTCGCATCCCGAGTTTTAAAGATGTACCATTGCCACGTCACTCGTTCATCATTACCATCAGTCTCGTCTATGTGACGTATATGATGTTCGCACGTTGGAAAGAATGGCCGACATTTTGGTTCATCGCCATCCCGTTCTATGTCTTATTCATCGCCTTTTCGTTCGTGAAAAGACGAAAACGGATGGCCAATTGAGAGTCTCGTTCAGCGAGGCTCTTTTTTGTACATGCATTTGTTAGACGAAGACTTCGATGAGCTTTAGAATGAAAGAAGAGGTGATGGAATGAAAGTGTATCCGTTTATTTGGAAATGGTTTATTGTTTGGTATTTCATTGGGTTGATTCTAGTTGGATTCGACCTGCTTCCACCTTGGCTCGAGTGGGCAAACCCCGTCTTTTTATGGCTAGCCGGGGCGATAGGTGGAACAATTCTTTATCAAGGAATTCGACAAGGAGCTTGGATTGTTCCGTTTATTTTCTTCGGTTCAATCGCCGTTGAAACACTCGGCGTAAAGACGGGATTCCCGTTCAGCGAATACGTTTATGCTGAGGCGTTCGGTCCGACAGTGTTTGGAGTCCCTGTCACAATCGGTGCGGCATGGCTTGCCGTGATCGGCTCTAGTTTTGCCGTTGCCCGTCTCTTCACATTCCGCCACAATATTTTATGGCTCGTTCCGATTCTCGCCGTATGGCTCGATATGGCAATCGATCCCGTAGCGGCAAACGTGAAAGGCTACTGGGAATGGGCGAATGACGGCTTATACTATGATATCCCGACACAAAACTTTATCGGTTGGTTCGGGTTATCCCTTATTTTCTCATGGTTGTTACAGCGTCACGAACGCGCTGTTGATTCCTTGTTCATCCGGCACGGCGTCTATTTGTTCGTCATGCTTCACGCACTCTTCGGTGTCACGGCTGTTAATGCAGGTCTCTATGGCATCGGGCTCCTCAGCATCCTCACATCCGGAGTGATTCTACTTGAAAGGAGGGGTCGCGATGATCGAGTCACACAAAAAGAAATGGTTCAATAACCTGTTCTCGACGTTCGTGCGGGAACGTCAAATACGTCCCACCTTCCATAACATTTATATCCGAACGGACGACGTTCCGACCCCCGGATTATTTTTAAGTACACATAGCGCGTGGTGGGACGGTCTCATCATGTATATGATCAATGAACATTTTTTACGACACGATATTCATGTGTTGATGGATGAGGATGGACTACGTCGCTTCCCGTTCTTTCGACACCTCGGTGCCTTCTCGGTGAAAAAAGGAAGTCTCTCCGATGTACGGGCCTCACTGGCTTATGCGAATGAATTGCTCGCGTCCGGGAAATCCGTCTGGATGTTCCCTCAAGGACAAGAGATGCCACAGGAACTTCGACCTGTCGAAATCGAGTCTGGCGCAACGTTGTTACTGAACGACCGCCCCGTCCAATTATGCGCCATGTACTATTCGTTTGAGAACCATGCGGAACCCCTTGTATATGTCCGCTTTCGAACAGTAGTCGTGACGTCGATGACACGACGAGCTCAGAAGCAGGAAATCGCGCAAGCACTCGAGGCGCTCTATGACGACGTGCGACAAGACGCCATCATTCGGTCTGATGCCTATGTGCCGCTCTTTCGACCACGTCGTAATCTTGCTGAATGGACAGAAACGATGTTCCGACTTGGGAGGGGACGTTCATGATCTTATGGCTGCTCACTCTCTCGATGTTTATCTTTACCCTAATCAATCTTTCGTTCTTGAGACCGCTCGCCCACCCAGGACGCACACCGGCGACAGCCGTCTGCATCCCGATGCGCAATGAGTCGCGTCACGTCGATCGACTGATTTCGAACTTAAAGCAGGCGATACCGGAAGGGACTCACGTCTATATCTACGAGGACCGCTCTGAAGATGATACATATGAAAAATTGAATCATGCAATTGGGAGCGATACCCGTTTTACCGTCATCCAAGGTGTTCCTTTGCCCCATGACTGGGCCGGAAAAGTTCATGCTTGTCATCAACTAGCATCACGCACGACTGAACCGTATCTTCTCTTTTTAGATGCGGACGTCACGATCGATTCGAGTTTTATCGCTCGCATGCATGCCACGCTCGCTCGAGAGCAGGCCGTCTTTTTATCAGGTTTCCCTCAATTTCCGACGTCAACATTTCTCGGGAAATTGTTGATTCCGATGCAACACGTGCTCATCGCCCAACATCTGCCTTTGTTTTGGCGTAAAGTGAAACACCCCGCATTTGCCGCGGCGAATGGCATGAACGTACTCGTCGAGCGGAACAGCTACGAGAAAGTTGGCGGACATGCTGCTATTCGAACGTCGTTGATTGATGATATCGATTTATGTCGAACGTTCAAACGTCATCAAAAAGTCACGTCACTCGTTCAAGTCTCCCCGTTCATCTCCTGCGACATGTATGAAACGAATGAAGAAGTGTGGACCGGGTTTTCAAAGAACGTATTCAAGGGAATGAATGAATCAGTAGGACTCGCCTTGTACTTCATGACATATTACGGCATCCAGTTGACGGCTATGCTCGCTTGGATCTTTTCACCGAGTTGGCAGACGATTAGCGCAGCGATTTTCGTGCTCCTCGCGCGTCTCGCTGTCGATCTGAAATCAAATGGGTCCGGTACATGGTACCATCCACTCAGTTTAATCGCTTACTTGACCTTACTCGGGAACGCCGTCATTCGTAAATGGAGACGGTTGCCCATCACGTGGAAAGGTCGTCACTATTCCTAAGCAGACGTCTAAAGGGGGACAATTGTATGAAACAAATCGTAGTGATTGGGGCTGGTCTCGGTGGACTAAGCGCCGCCGTCACGCTCGCAGCACGAGGTTATGACGTCACGGTCATTGAAAAGAATCAACATGTCGGTGGCAAACTCATGCCCATTATAACCGACGGTCACCGGTTCGACTTTGGTCCAAATACGATCACGATGCCGGATGTATTTCGTTCAGTCATTCGAAATAGCGGGGCCAATCCGGATGACTATTTTGAGTTAATCAAGCTCGATCAACATACCGTCAACCACTACACAGACGGGTCATCCTTCACGTTCAGTGCCGATCGGGCAAAACTTGAGGTCGAAGTACGGCGTTTGACCGGTGACCAGTTGAAACACAATCAGATGCGTGCCTATCTAGATGAAGCTGAAAAGCTGTTCGACATTGCGAATAAGCGCTTCTTCACACAAATGGACACAAAGTTGGATCCCGGTCTTTGGGCGGACATGGTCAAAGTGCATCCACTTCAAAGTTTGCACGCCCTTCACAAGAAGTATTTCAAGGACCCACGCATTATTCAGGCGCTCGACCGCTATGCGACGTACATTGGTAGCAGCCCATACGTGACGCCAGGTACGTTCGCCCTTATCGCACATTTGGAATTGAATGAAGGTGTCTATTTTGCGAAAGGTGGAAACTGGAATATCGCAAAAGGGTTCGCCAAACGGGCGAGCGAACTCGGAGTGACGTTCCGACTCGGTCATGAAGTGACGAAAATTGATGTGTTGAACGGAAAAGCACATGAGGTCGTCGTCGATGACCAAGAAGTCATCTCGTGTGATGCCGTTCTTCTCAACGGTGAACTCTTGACGCAATACCCACGACTCGTCGACGCAAAAGACCGACCATCTTTCCCGGTCCCGACACGCGACACGGTCGAACCTTCCATTTCCGCATTCGTCATGATGGTCGGATTGTCCAAACGATTGAACTTGGCACACCATAACGTCTATTTCTCAGACGACTATGAACGGGAATTTAAAGCACTTTTCCAAGAAGAACGTTATGCGGACGAACCGACAATCTATATTTCGAATTCATCCGCAACCGATCCGTCGATGGGCGAGGCAGGAGACAACCTGTTCATCCTCGTCAATGCGCCGGCACATCTGACCGACATTGATGCAGATACGTATGAGCATTTGATTCGCAGACGATTACGTATGTTCGGTGTGGATTGGGAAGAAGAAGAGGTGCTCTACCATAAACGGGTGACCCCACAAGATTTGACCCGTGATTTTTATGCGTATTATGGCGCACTTTATGGCACATCGGCCAACTCGAAAAAAGGGGCATTTTTTAGACCTGCACCGCGATCGACAGATGTATCGAACATCTGGTTCGCTGGCGGTTCGACTCATCCTGGCGGTGGCAGTCCGATGGTGACGCTTTCAGGACAATTCGCTGCACGATCGATGTTAGAGGACATACCTCTGACAATATGAACATTTTGTGAACGCGAGTTTCGACACTTGTCGACAATTGAAAGACGTGATAATATCATATTCGAGTTCAAGCAGTTCTGTAACGTTTGTTACACCTGTAGCGATCGAATGGCTTCCCCGAGCCTCATCGCGTTTTGAACTTGTCACACCCGAGAAAAAGTGATGAGCGAGTTTCCCCACTCGTATCCCGTAGTTGAGACAGCTTGCGTATGATGTTCCCCCTTAGTCCATCAAGCATCCTGTTTCGACGAAGATGTCCCAACTGATTCATTCCCCATGAATCCCGGCACATCTTTAGGGCTTCATCACAAACCGATTCATTCGTTTCCCCGATGAATGAATCACATAACGCTTACGCCACTTTTGGTCCCCCGTCAAAAGTGGTTTTTTTGCGTACAAAAAACTGTAGACGCCATCGAGCGTCTACAGGGAATCGAATCGCTTATAGTTTTGCCAACAACTTTCCTTTTTGTAAGGTCGATACGTATGCCCGCTTTGTGAAGACGTCATGTCGATTCGCACGTGCCGCATCAAGAATCCCTTCATAGAGAAGAGCCGCTGCTTGTACCGGCTTTCGACTCGCGAGTGGATACAGATGATGGGTTTCGCGTGCCCGTTCATACAAGAACTCTGCACGATTCGCCAACGCCTCCCATAGATCGATAAAGACAGGGGTCACTTCTCGTTGGTGTAACATCGCTTCACTCACACCGTACTGACGCATCATCGTACGGGGTAAATAGATGCGGTCTCGATTCAAATCTTCACCGACATCACGTAAAATATTGGTCAGTTGCATCGCAATGCCAAGGTCGATGGCGCCTTGCCTTAGCTGACGTGTCGTCGCAGCGTCCTGATTTGGGACAAGGATCGGGAGCAGCATCAGACCGACCGTGCTCGCTGCATAATAGCTATACTGCTCGGTCTCTTCGAGCGTTTCATACCGCGACTTATGTAAGTCCCATTTCATCCCTTCCGCCAATTCAAAAAATGGTTCGACGTCCATGTCATAACGTTTCCACACATCACGAAGGGCAACCCATAGTGCTTCATCTTGGTCGTAACCAGCTAAAAAGCGGTCGAAGTCATGCAAAAATGCTGTCAAACTCTCTTCTGGACGGTCTGATTCATCGACCGCATCATCGAGGGTGCGACAGAAAGTATATACTGCCATGACCGCTTGACGGTCTGGTTTTGAGAGCAAAGAGAAGGCCCGGTAAAAGGTTAACGAGCCCTTCTTCATGATTTCCTCACATTGACGATACGCTTCTTGTGTCGTCACGATGCATTGCCCCCATTTCTTCTTCCATTTTTTTCACAAGTAATTGCGACCCAATCATAACGATAGGGACGCCACCGCATGGATGGACGGATGCGCCCACCGCATAGAGACGTTCGATTTTCGGGAATGGTCTCGCTTGCGGTTTGAAGGCGGCTGACTGAGATAACTTTGGTGCAATCCCAAAACTTCCTCCTTCGAACAATCCGAATCGCTCAGCATCCATCGGTGTCCGGACTTTCATCTCGATGACGCGTTCACGGAAATCAGGCATGAATGCCTCGATTCTTCCTAATAGGTGTTCGATTGTCCCTTGTGCCTCAAAGTCTTCTCGTTCCAATTTTCGAGGAACCGGGACAAGAACATATAATACACTCGTTCCTTCTGGCGCGAGGGTTGCATCCATTCGCGATGGATTAAAGGTGTACATCGCTGGATACTCACTTAGTTTACCATCCTCAAAGATCGTACGCATCGATCCTTCAAAATCATTCGGTAAATCGAATTGGTGAACCGGTAAGTCGAGTTCGCCGTTGACGGCGAAATAAAGAAGTAACGTACCGCTTGACGGTTCATACGTCTTTGGCGTCACACCATCAATCAGGCGCTCCATGAGTGGAAAATCACCGTTCACGACGACTGCATCATACGGTACATATTCGTCATTTACCGTGACTCCATTGGCCACCCCGTCCGTGACATGGACACGATTGACGGTAGCATTCATCTCGAAACGAACACCTCGACGCTTCAACTCTTGTTCCATTTTCGTCGCTAGCGAAAAATATCCTCCTTTTACATACCAGACTCCTTCTTCTTGTTCACGATAAGGAATGAGTCCATATAACGAAGGAGTGGCATAAGGATTTCCGCCGATATAGAGCGTTTGTAAACTATAGGCGACACGTAAACGTTCGTCTTCAAAGAAGCGTTTCATATTCGCATGAGCCGTCTCATATGCTTTTAACCGCATGAGAAGGAGAAGTAGTTTAGGCTCGAACAACTCCGCTTTCGAGGCATAACTACGATCTAAAAACGTATCGAAGCCAATCCGATACTCTTCTTTCTTTTGGGACATGTACTGACGGAAGGCATCTCCTTCGCCGAAAGTTCGTTCGATTTCTTCCGCCTGTCTCTCGATTTCCCGATATTTATAGAATGATGTCCCGTCTTGATAACGTAAGCGGTAAAGTGGATCGACTTCAATCAACTCCACTTCATGTTCAGGAAGACCTGCCTCAATCAGTTGTTGTTTCAATTTACTCGGCAATAAGACGATGGTTGGACCTTCATCGACTTTCGCCCCATTATCGAATTCAACGTAGTTCAAGCGTCCACCGACCCGGTCCTCTTTCTCATAAATCGTGATTTGAAGTGACGGATTGCGTTTTGTCAATAAGAGGGCGGCATATAGTGTACCGACCCCTGCTCCGACAAAGCTAATATTCATCGGCCGACACCTGCCCGGTCACGCAAAAGGTTCGTCGTGATCCGCGCTGATTCAAAGATGGTCGGCAGTCCACTTCCTGGGTGGGTCCCACCCCCGACGAGCCAGACGTTGTCGAGCTCTTCGAATTGGTTATGCGGGCGGAAATACATCATCTGCGATAAGTTGTGCCCTAGATTGAACGTTGCACCTTCATATACACCAAACGCTTCCCAGTCCTCAGGCGTCAACGCCTCCATCACCTCGATGTGTTGACGGATGTTTCGGTAAGGGGAACGTGTCTCAAGCGCATCGAGAACGCGCTCTGTCATGGTCGCTTGTAACGTCTCCCACGGGAGGCCAGATAAATTGTTCGGCACCGGTACGAGAACGTAAAGCGATGACTTGCCAGGAGGCGCAAGTGTCGGGTCGATACGTGAGGCATTCTGTACATAAAACGAGAAGTCCTCGCTCAATTTCAATTCTTGTGTCATCTCTTTGACATTCAATTCATAATCGTCCGCGAAGTGAATCGAGTGATGCGCCACATCTTCGTAGACATGGTCGAGCCCGAGATAAAGCATGAATGTCGAGCACGAGTAACGCTTCTTCTTGAGTTGAGTCGGACTCCACTTCGTTAGTTTACCGTCTGGAACGAGCGACGTCATCGCATGTGCGAAGTCAGCACCAATCACGACTTCATCAAACGCATAATGGACACTCCCAGACACGAGACCGGTCACGTTTTGATCATCCATGAGAAGACGCTCTACCGGTTCGCCTAAACGAATGACGCCTCCCTCTTCTTCAATCACTTTCGCCATCGCATGACACAGCTGGTTCACTCCGCCAATCGGGTGATGCACTCCGTAGGCGTGTTCCATGTAAGACAAGATGGAGAATCCACCCGGACATTCCCAAGCGGACATCCCCAAATATTTAGCCTGAAACGTGAACGCATACTTCAGCTCTTCGCTCGTGAAGTACTCGGACAAGACGTCATAAAGCGATTTACCGATCGAGAGGAACGGTAGCGCCTTGAGCACGCGTAACGAGACATAGTCGGTAAGCTTGTCATGTGCGGTCTGAAGCACAGGCATCAATTTAGACAGTTTGATCGCCTGTTCACTCATGAACCGTTCGTAACCTTCGCCATTCCCTGGAAATTGTTCTTCGATGGCGCGATACATCTGATCACGATCTGTTGTCATCGAGAGTTGACGCGTCCCACGGTCGAAGTACAAATCATACATCGGCTCCAACTGCTTCATCTCGACATAATCATGCAGATTACGCCCTGTCTCTTCAAAAATTTCTTCTAAAATATAAGGCATATTCAAAAACGTAGGTCCTCGGTCGAACGCAAATTCACCTACTTCTAAGCGCGACGTTCTTCCGCCTACAAACGGTTGTTTCTCAAATACGGTGACGTCTACACCGCGATGCGCCAGTAGCATCGCTGCAGCCAACCCACCTGGTCCTGCCCCAATAACGGCAACTCTTTGTTTCGACACACTCAACAACTCCCTATGTGAATAGTCTCTTATGCTTCTCTATCATTATAGGAATGACGGGAGACAAGTTCAATTTTGAATCGGTTGATTGAGCAGGTTCGTCTTTCCTCGCTCAGCGATGACGATATACCAAGAACCTTCCGGAATGAATGGGATGAAGCGGATTTGATCAAAACCTACTTCTTGCATCTGCCGGCGCAATCGTGGAATGGTCGGAAGCGGGTACAGATTATCGTGGAGTGTCATGAACGCATTGAACGCGGAAGCGAATCGTCCACCGAGCGCTGTTTCGGCGAGCGGGGTCACGAGAATGGCGACACCCTTTTCTTCTAAACGCTCCCGTAGTCTCTCAAGCAACTTGATACGTTCTTCTGGTGAGAAGTAATACAGCATATTGTTCATCATCACCGCATCGAATTGCTCTTCTGTTTCCCAGTTCATGAAGTCAGCTACTTCGAAATGAATGTCGCCACTCTCGTCTCGCGAGCGTGCCTCTTCGATTACCTCTTCCTCTAAATCGATGCCTGTCAGTTCCCAACTCGGTTCGAGCGCTTGGAGTTTACGTAAGTAGCCGCCGTGCCCACATCCAATATCGAGCATCGATTCGACATTTGCCTGTCGTAAAAGTTGTTGCACGATTGGAAATGCGACCGTTTCGACGAGTGTCGATGTCTTCGCGACGACTTGACCGTGTTCAGCTCCATCAAACGTCTTTTGCTTCCCAGACTCTAGAAATTCCGGATAAGCGATTAACGCGGGGATATGAAGCTCCATCATTTCTTGAAGCATGAACCCGATGCTCCGTTCATCGTTACCGGATAATTGATATTTTAATCCACGCGTCGGATAGTAGCGCCAGCCTCTCTTTTTCAAATGACGGACGGCGACCCCGACTTCTAACCAACGCTCTAGCGCAAGTTGTGTCAATGGGCGTTTTAGACGTAAATTCATCTCCGCCATGCTCGCGCCACCTTGAAGCGCATCGAATAGTCCGAACTTGTAGCCGATATAGCCGTGCCATAAGGGTAAAAATGATTCAGTTTGTTTCATCCATTTCCGTGCGTGTAAAACTCGTGTCCATTCCATCATCTGTTGATCCATCGTTTCACCTCATCGTCGTAATTACTGATTTTTTTATTTTCCCCTAATAATTTGTGTACAAACAAAAAAATCCCACTTCGGTGTGCGAAGTGGGAACGTCTTATTGAATAAAGCTGTTGAAGAAAGATTGTCCATAAGGCAATGCATAGCCGATGAAAATCGTAATGAGTGCCAAGACGATAAACCCGCCAAATAGTCCGTTTGACGGTTTTTTCTTTTTGACTTTGACGAGCGTCATCTCACCGAAGATCAAAGTTAATAAACCGACCGTGATTTTCACGTGATAGAATGTCCCGCCACCATTCAACTGAAGGTAGAGATAAAGTCCTGTTCCGAATGCGATGAGTAACATGAGTCGAAACGCCATATGTGCGATCTTTCCACTCTTGTTGCCGTTCTTATAACCGATATAGGCCACGGCAAACAAAATAAGTAACAAAATCCAGCTCGTAACGTGCGTGTGCAAGAATGCAATCAGTGGCATTCAAATGCCCCCCTTTATGATGTTGTACAGTCTTCATTGTACACGAACTCTCTCCCGATTGGTCAAGCGAACGATTCTAAAAAATGAGCCATCCTCAAGGGATGGCCCATACATTATACAGGAGTCGTCTCTGCCTCTTGGACAGCGTACTCATAGCTTGGGATTTCAACGATGAACGTCGAGCCCTCATGCTGAATCGATTCTACATGGATTTGGCCGTTGTGACCACGGACGATTTCCTGACAAATCGGTAATCCGAGTCCCGTACCGCCGATTTCACGACTGTCGGAGTTGTCGACACGATAAAACTTATCAAATAAGCGATCGAGCGCGTCACTTGGAATCCCGATTCCTTCGTCCTTCACTTTAATGGACACGATTTGCTCGTGATGCGCAAGTTCGACCGTGATTTTTCCACCTCTTGGAGAATACTTCACGGCGTTCGACAATAGATTACTCATCAACTGTTTGAACTTCTGGCAATCGACGAATAATTCATATGGACGTGCATCATCTGCAATCAATTCGAATTCATGTTTCAACGACGATGCCTCATAGAACGTCAACATGTCTCGGACGACCGGCTCGATATCAAGCTGTTCCCGGTCATACATTTGACTACCGGATTCCATTCGTTGCACATCGAGGAAGTCGTTGACGAGATGTGTCAGACGCTCCGTCTCGGAGTGAATGGTCTCCAAGTATTTAGCTTGTTTTTCATTCGGCAACTGTTTTTTGACCATCAATTCCGTGAATCCATAGATGGACGAGAGCGGCGTACGCAGTTCATGCGAGATGGTTGAGATAAACTCACTCTTCAATCGCTCCGCCTCTGTTTCACTCGTGATATCTCGGAAGACGAGAAGCGTACCTTTTGAAAGTCCGCCGACAATGATGCGCTCTGCATACATCTGCAAGTTCATTTCGCCCTTACGAATCGAGAAGCTTACACTGTCATGTGGGAAATCTTCGGTGAACAGGCGATTCGTATACTTCGTAAAGTCCTCCGCTTGATCGACCGTTTCAACAAGACGATTCCGCCATTCTTCCCACGTTTCTTCTTCAAGGTCTTGTGAACTGACGTCACTTAACTCAGGGAACATCTCATAGAGTGGACGGTTGACGAACACGTCATTCGTCGAGTGGTCGATGTAGACGACCGCTTCTCGAATCGAATCGAGAATTCGCTCCGTCTTTCCTTTCTCACGTTTCATCTCTTCAAATAGACGCATCCGTAAGAGAGAAAGCGAGAGCTGACGAGCGAATGACATGATGTCGCCCATCTGGGTTTGGGTGAAACGATCTTTGTATCGGACCAGATAGATGAAGGCAATGATTGAATCATCTGTCGGGTCATGGACCGGTACCGCCGTCTCAAACATATAGTACGGATACGGGAGCGGATGGTCGCTCGCGACTTGTTTCGACGAGTGTACCGTCGTCTTCAATGTCATCGCGCGCGTCAATACGGAATTTTCGCTATCGAGCAACTGACGAGACAACGTATCGTTCAAGCCGTGGCTCGTCACGCGATACGTACCCGCTTCATCCACGAAAACGAGTGCACCGACCTCTGAATCTGTAATCGTGACCAGTTTCTCAATGATTTCCGGATAGGCCGTAAGCGAATCGCGTGACGCTAACGTCTCCGTCAATTCATTCCGATACGCGAGGTGTTGCTCGTTTTGTTGCGTCTGTTCTAAAATTTCTTCTAGTTCTTGTTGCTGTGCCTGCAATTCTTCTTGTTGGGCAATCAATTCTTCTTGTTGCGCCTGTAGTTCGTGGTTCTTCTCAATCAAATGACGTTCGTTGTCACGAAGTGTCTCAGCCATCTTATGGAACGATCGAGACATCGTCCCAATCTCATCTTCTCGTTTCATCTGATCGCTCAAATCAACGATTTCCCCTTTTAACAAGCGGTTCGATGCGATGGAAAGTCGTGAAATCAAACGTGTTTGACGGCGTAGGAACGGCTGGACAAACAATAAGATCAATACGGCGAACGAGGCGATGCTCATGATCCACAAGAATTGAAGCATATTGTTGTTCTGTCGCCATTCAGCGTAGACGGCCTCTTTTTCAGATGCCATCAACTCACGATATTCTCCGAGGGCAGACTCTACCTCATCAATCGGTCCGAGGATGTCGATTCCACGTTGTGGATTAAATTGGACGAGTCCTTGATCAATCAAGCGCTGAGCCGTCGGCAACTCGGCAATCGTTTGAGCATCGATAAACGTCTCTGTGACTTCCCCATCTTGTTGCGCTTGGGCATATTCATACGTCACCGGAATGATCACATCATAGTAAAAGTCGTGGAACTGCTGAAGATCTTCTGCGAACAGCTCACCTTGACGCGTCTGGACTTGTGTTTTGAACCAATTGATTTCTTGTTGAAACTTCGCCTCGTTCGCACTTGAACGTTCGAGCGACGCGGTGTCACCGAACAAGAGATAGCCTCGTGTATCATATTGGTCAGCCTGCCACTCATCCCAAAGCGTAGTCAAACGGTTAACGCGTTCGTCTAACTGACGTAATCTCGCTTCATTCGCCTCTAAGCGGTTCTCGATGTAGACATATGTCAATGCCGATCCGACCAACGCAATGACGAGGAAGGAATAAAGGACGACCATGATGTCGCGTCCGAGTTTTTGTTTAAACCACCTTTTCACTTCACGATGCCTCCTATGATTTTGACGAGTTCAAGTGGGCTGAACGGTTTAGAAATGAAGTAGTCGACACCAATCTCGTTCGCGCAATCACGGTCAGATTGTTGGCTTTTCGCCGTCAACATCATCACTTTCGTCTCTTGCCGCCCTGGTAACTTCCGTACTTTTTCAATCACTTCAAGCCCTGTCATGCCGGGCATCATATGATCCACAATGACCAAATCATATTCATTTTCTTCAATCAATCGATAGGCCTCAATTCCATCTTGTGCCTCGTCGATGTCATATCCTTCATCTTCTAATGTATCCATAACAAGCATGCGTAGCACTTCTTCGTCTTCCGCAAGTAAGATTTTAACCATAATTGTTCCTCCATTTTTTATCCCATTTTTTTATTTTAACGGATTTGTAATTGTTACACAAAATAAAAAGACGTACGAAACTCATCTCGTACGTCTTTTGCCTAATCACATTGCCCCAAAACCTGTATTCTAGTTATACGACTTCTTTTTCAGCGAACTGACTATTGTAAAGTTCTTCATAAAAACCACCAGCTTCAAGAAGCGATTCATGTGTTCCTTGCTCAATGACCCGACCTTGGTCCATAACCAAAATCAAATCCGCATCTTTGATGGTCGATAAACGGTGAGCGATGACGAAACTCGTCCGCCCGTTCATCAGCCGTTTCATCGCCTGTTGAATCAAAATCTCAGTACGCGTATCCACACTCGACGTTGCTTCGTCTAAAATCATAATCGGTGGGTTCGCCAATACTGCTCGCGCAATCGTCAGTAACTGTTTTTGACCTTGTGAAATGTTATTGGCCTCTTCATTCAACACGGTGTCGTATCCGTCTGGCAATGTTCGAATGAATGCATCCGCATGCGCCGTTTTCGCCGCGTTGACGATTTCCGTCTCAGTCGCACCCGTTTTCCCATAGGCGATGTTATCACGAATCGTCCCGTTGAATAGCCACGTGTCCTGTAAGACCATTCCGAACGTATGTCGCAAATCTTGTCTCGACATTTTACGCGAGTCTTTCCCATCGATGAATATCTCTCCACCATTCAACTCATAAAAACGCATGAGGAGATTAATCAACGTCGTTTTGCCGGCGCCTGTCGGACCGACGATGGCCACCGTTTGGCCCGTCAACACATCGAGATTCATATCTTGAATGAGTAGGTCGTCGCCGTATCCGAAATCGACATGACGGAACGTGACATTTCCTTCGGCACGTTCTAATTGATAGGTCGTCACATCTTTCACTTCTTCTTCTTCATCCAGCAGTTCAAATACACGTTCCGCCGCGGCAACCGTCGACTGGACGATGTTTGCGATATTCGCTGTCTGGGTGATTGGTTGGGTGAACTGACGTGTATATGTGATAAACGCTTGAATGTCCCCGATGGAGATGCTGCGCTGCGTGACCAAAATACCGCCGACGACACTAATCAATACATAGCTGATGTTCCCGATGAACATCGTCATCGGCATGATGATTCCGGAAATGAATTGCGCTTTCCGTCCTGCATCGTAAAGCTCCTCATTCACATCGTCAAACTCACGCACAGCTGTCTCTTCCCGACCAAACGCTTTGACGACCGCGTGCCCTGTATACATTTCTTCCACATGGCCGTTCAGTCGTCCAAGGTGACGCTGTTGATCGGAAAAATATTGTTGCGACCGTTTCAAAATCGGACGAATCGCAAAGATCGTGAGCGGAAGGGACACAAGAGAGATGACCGTCAACAGAGGACTGATCGACAGCATCATAATCAAAATCCCAATGATGGTGACGATGGAAGTAATGAATGACGTGACACTCTGTTGTAGCGTACTCCCAATCAAGTCGATGTCATTCGTCACCCGGCTCAATGTCTCCCCGTTCGAGCGTCCGTCATAATACTTGAGCGGAAGTCGTTCTAACTTTTTGTTCACGTCTTCGCGCAAATCATAGACCGTTTTTTGGGCAACACCGGACATCAAATATTGTTGCACGTAGTTGAATAGACTACTGATGACGTAAAGGCCAGCGAGGAGCGACAAAATTTGTCCGATTCTCGTGAAATCAATTTCTGCCCCTGGCACACCTGTAAACTTCGCATATGCCCCTTCAAACAGTTCGGTGATGGCGATTCCCATGATTTTCGGACCGGCAATCATAAAGATTGTACTTAAAATCGCCGCGACAAACACAGCAATCAACGTGTTTCGCCGTGGTTTCAAATAGGCAAGCAAACGACGGAACGTGACTTTGAATGCTTTTGGCTTTTCGCCCATCATCATCATATTTCCACCGCCCGGACCTCCTGGACCGCCGTGTCCTCCATGAGTTTGTCGCGTATTTGCTTGTTTCTCACTCATGCGATTTCCTCCTCAGACAATTGCGATTTCACGATTTCTTGATAGACCGCATTCGTCGCAAATAATTCCTCATGTGTCCCGACTCCGGCAACGGCTCCTTCTTCTAGAACGATGATTCGGTCGGCGTCCATGATCGTGCTGACACGTTGTGCAACAATCAGTACCGTCGCATCTTTCGTCTCCTCCTTCAATGCTTTACGAAGGGCGGCATCCGTTTTAAAATCAAGTGCCGAGAAACTGTCGTCGAATACATATAAATCCGGTTTCCGAACGAGAGCTCGCGCAATCGACAGACGCTGTTTTTGACCACCCGACACGTTTGACCCACCTTGTTCGATCACAGCCTCATATCGGTCTGGCATCTTCTCGATAAAGTCACTTGCCTGCGCGATGGATGCGGCATGAACGACTTCTTCCACTGTTGCATCGGTCTTCCCATATCGAATGTTCTCAGCAATCGTACCTGTGAACAGCAACGCCTTTTGTGGAACGAACCCGATTTTCGAACGAAGTGCCTCTTGTGGGACCGCTTGGACATCAACACCATTCACGCGAATTGTCCCCGACGTCACATCGTAAAATCTTGGAATCAGATTGACGAGTGTCGATTTACCTGACCCCGTACCCCCAATCACCGCTGTGACCTCACCTGGATTCGCTGAAAAACTCACATCGGATAGCGCTGGTTCTTCAGCACCCGGATAATAGAAGGTCACGTGATCAAATACGAGTGTCCCTTGCTCAATGTCCGCAGTCTTTGTCCCGTCATCAATCAGTGAAGGTTTCATCTCGAGCACTTCGTTGATCCGGTTGGCAGACACAGAAGCCCGAGGAACCATGATGAACATGACTGATGCCATGACGAGCGCGAACATGATTTGCATGACGTATTGAATGAACGCCATCAAATCTCCGATTTGCATCGCACCGTTATCAATCCGAACCCCTCCGAACCAAATGACGCCGACAACCGTCAAGTTCATCACGAGCATCATGACCGGCATGAGGAACGCCATGATTTGGTTCACTTTGATTGAGACGTCCGTCAACCGTTCATTCGCCTTCGTCAATCGAACCTGTTCTTCTTTTTCACGGTTGAAAGCTCGGATGACACGGATGCCCGTCAGATTTTCTCGGAGAACAAGATTGAGCCGGTCCAATCGATTCTGTACCTTTTTAAACAACGGCATCGCCTTCCAAAAAATGAGGAAGATCGAGATGACGAGTACCGGCATTGCGGCAACAATGACAAGAGACAACGTCGCATCCTTCGAGGTCGCCATGATCAATCCACCGACAAACATGATCGGCGCACTCACAACCATTCGTAGCATCATGATGATGACCTGTTGCACTTGCGTGATGTCGTTTGTCGTCCTTGTGATGAGCGAAGCCGTCCCGACACGATCGAACTCTTCAAGCGAGAAGCGTTCCACATGATTGAACACACGTCTTCGTAAGTCACGACCAAATCCCATCGCCGCCTTTGAAGAATAAAAACTGGCCACAATAGCAGCAAGTGCTCCAAGTCCCGTCACACCAAGCATGATTCCGCCCATTTGCCAAATGTAGCCGGTATCGCCCGTCACGACCCCATTATCGATAATGTCCGCCATCAACGTCGGTAAAAATAAATCTGCTAACGACTGCGCGAACACAAACAATAAAACCATCAGAACAGCCCATTTATAAGTAACGAGACGTTTCAATAACTTAATCATGTCGACACACTCCTTCACAATCTGTGAGCCCTTCATTCAATCCATCCGCAATATGTTGATGGGCTGTAAGCATATGATGATACGTATCCTGATCGAGACGAGACAAAATTTGATTCAATTGATATTCCGTCCCTTCTTCTTGTCGCTCAATCTCCTCAATCAAGCGTTTACCTGATTGGTCAATGGTCAACACAACTTCTCGCCGATTATCCGGGTTGATATCCCGACGAATCAATCCTTTCTCCACGAGACCATCTAATGATTGACTTAACGTGCTCTTTGGCATTCTCGTTCGCTGAACCAGTTCCTTTTGCGTAATCGCACCCTGTTCATTCAACATCATCAGACCGTGCAGTTGAGGTAATGTGAGATCGTTTTGTTGCGCCGTCTGATGCATGAGACGAATCAGGACACGCTGCACACGCCAAAATGATTGCATCATCTCCCGTGCCCGATTTGTATTTGTCTCGGTCATTCTTATTCACTCCTTTATCGTTCCGAATCGAATTGTTCTAAACGGAACAATTCTTTATATAAAATAAATTACTCCTCTCCAACTCGATTGTCAACGAAATCGAATGTGAATTTGCACATAGAAAAAGAGCGATGTCCTATAGCTGACATCGCTCTTCATTTATTCACATTTATTTAGTCGACACGGTCACGATTTCCTGCAGATCAAGCGAATAAATCAAAGTTCGCTCGACCCGAATATTCCAGATCGTCTCAATCGCCTCTCGATATAATTGTAGTTGAATCGCATATCGATCTCGCAATCGCTCATGTGCCTCTTCCCGGGAATCGGATAGATGCGTGACAGCATCCGATTTATAATCGAGAAGCACATACGAATCCCCATCGAAATACAGACAATCGATAATCCCTTGGATCAAGACATGCTCATCCGTAAAGTGTCCATCCGGATTGACGCGTTCGGCCGGCACCGTGTAGGTGAAAGGTAGCTCTCGCCATGCCGTCCCTCGCTCTAGTGCACCAGCGAGCGCTTGACCGACTTCTGTTTGGAAAAACATCTCGATATCCGGGATGGCGAGGCGTGCCGTCTCTGCCTCGATCGGACTGAGCATCCCTTGCATTTCCCATTGATTGATTTGGTCGACAATCGGTTGGTTCGGGTCAGCCAGTTGGAAAATCAAGTGTAACGTCGTCCCGCGTTCCGCACCGGTCTGTTTGACTTGACGCCATTTCGGTTCCCGATAAGGGGTATCGACCGGACGTACCGGATCTTCGAAAGCGGCCTGTTCGAGTTGCATCGCCCGCTTCAGTTCGGTCACCGTCTGTTTCGCCGCCGTACGTACCGCATCCTGTGCAGGGTATTCGTAGGTCAAAGCTTGTTGTACGGCACGAATCGTCTCTTCTTCATTTTGAATCGGAAAATCGATTGCTTCAAATCGTTGGACGTGGTGCAACTGTGCCATCATCTCTTGTAGAGTCGCAATCTCCGCAAGGTCCGCTTCTCCGATGACACGATAAATCCATGAAGTCGATTCTTGGAAAGTAGAGGGAACCGTGAAGCCGAATGATTCGATAAACGAAGTGGCACTCGGAAGGCGTAAAAGCGCCGGTGCAATCCAATCGAGATACGTTTTTGCCTCTCGCCTCGCCTCACTCGCCAATAAATCTCCAGATTGACCGACCTGAAGCCACTGCTGAAGGTGTTTGAGTGGTTCGCCTACCGTTCCCACGAGAATCAATTTTTCTTTCGCACGTGTCAAGGCCACGTAAAGCACGCGCATCTCTTCTGCTTTCATCGTCGCATCTAAATCTCGTCGAATCATCTCTTTCACGAACGTCTCCGATTTCGTACGTGTCACGACGTCAATCGCATCGAGTGAGATGCCGTACTGTTTGTGGAAAATGACACGTTGCATTTGATCGCGTTTATTAAATTGTTTTCCGAGTTGGGCAACAATCGTGACCGGAAACTCAAGTCCTTTCGACTTGTGCACGGTCATGATACGAACGACGTTTTCCTCGTCCCCGAGCGACCGCGCCTCTGACAAATCTTCACCAGTATCCTGTAGTCGGTCCATCACACGTAAGAAGCGATAAAGACCTCGATAGCCACTACGCTCATAGGCTAGGGCCCGGTCATAAAGTGCCTTCAAGTTTTCCTGCCGCCCTTTTCCTCCAGGTAATCCCCCTGAGAAGTCATAAAACCCGGTGTCATTGAATAACTGTTGAATCAATTCCGACAGGCTATGATTTCGTGCATAAGTACGCCAACGGGAGAGGCGGTCAAGCATCTCGCCACATTTTACGCCAAGCTCATCATCGTCATCCGCTTTCGCCTTGAGCGCCTCATAGAAAGAATCTTCTGATTCAAGTCGAATCCGTGCCAACTCGCTATCATCAAAACGGAACATCGGGGAGCGCAGCGCACCGGCAAGTGGGATGTCTTGAAGTGGATTATCAATCACTTTCAAAAGTGCCAGGATCATCCGAATCTCGGTCGCTTGAAAATACCCGCCATCCGAGTCGGTGTAGGCCGGAATATTGTACTGTGTCAAAATGTCCATCAATTGCTCCACACGTTCTTTTTTCGAACGAACGAGAATCACGATATCCCGATATTCACAGTTTCGGAGTTGACCAGTTGATTCATCCGTCACTTTAAACGGTTCGTCTCCCGATACGAGTTCTAAGATGCGAGTAGCGATCGCCCGCCCTTCTACTTCTTGCTTCGATAACTCACGACTCGCGCCATCGACTAAAATAAACTCAGGGTCCGCCGGAATCGGTTCATACTCACGTCCAGGAACAAGTTGTGCCGCCTCATCATATGCGATTTCGCCGACCTCTTCGTCCATGAGCTGGACGAACAAATCATTGATCCCGTAGAGGACTTCGGAACGACTTCGGAAATTTTGAGAGAGGTCGATCCGTTTCCCTGTGTTCGCCTGTCTAAAGCGTGTCGCCTTATCGATGAAAAGACCCGGTTCTGCATGGCGGAATCGATAAATCGATTGTTTGATGTCGCCCACCATAAATAAATTCCCGATTTCCTCTCGTTCGTTTGCGACCAAGTTGATGATTGTTTCTTGAATCTCGTTCGTATCTTGGTATTCATCAACGAGTACCTCAGCGAAACGTTCCTTATAGAGCGCTGCAACATCGGACGGTCCCCCGTCTTGTCGTAAAATGGCGAGCGCATAATGTTCCAAGTCACTGAAATCGACAAAGGCACGGTCGCGCTTCGCCTGCTCATAGGCTTGGGCGAACGCACGGACGGTTCGAACGAGTGTTTCAACGAGCGGTTGTTGCATCGAGACGCTCTCTAATAAGTCCGCCCCACTGACCCGAGCCTGTTCGACCGCTGCCGTCAATTTTTTCTTCGCTTGGTCGTAAGCCGGTTTGAGGACCTCGTGGTAAATCTGGTGCTCTTCTTTCTTCGGAACAGCCTTCATCGTGCCAAACTTCATCGCACGAGCCGCCGTCTCGAGTTCACTCCAGACAATGGTCTCCCCTTCAAGTTGTTCGAACGGAAAAATTGCTTGCTGGATGTTTTCAGACTGTGGCTCATACCCTGCGACCCGAAGCTCCGCTTCAAGTTTCCGAAGATCTCGTACGGCTTTTTCGATGTCATGCCACAGCATCTGTCCAAACTCAATCAGGATTGCTTCCTCATCAGGATCTTCTCCGAACGTGTACATGGATACGAGATGATCTAAATAAGCATCAGGGTTTGGGAGAGTACGCGCATAGTGATATAAGCCAAGAATCAAATCCTCGATTTCGCTGTCACCCCGGTCTGACGTATACGCATCGACAAGAGCGAAGAAATCGGTATCTTGTTTCCCGTACTCTTCCTCAAGCACTTCTTCTAAGACGTCATCCTGCAAGAGGACGAGGTCTCGTTCTTCCGCAATCTTGAACGCGGGATCCAAATCTAACAGGTAGTAGTTCTCACGAATCACCTCTAGACAAAATGAATGGATGGTCGTGATGAGCGCCCGGTTCAACATTTGTCGCTGATTTCGGACATATTCATTTGTCGGGTCGTCGCGCAACGCCTCTTCAAGCGCCTTTGCGATTCGTCGTTTCATCTCTGCCGCTGCCGCGTTCGTAAAGGTGACAACGAGCATCCGGTCTGCCGTGAGTTCATCCGTTTCGTCAAGCAATCGACTAGACAACCGCTCGACAAGAACTGCCGTCTTTCCGGACCCTGCCGCAGCCGAGACGAGCACGTGACTCCCTCTTGCTTCAATCGCGGCGAACTGATCATTCGTCCATTTCACGGTCATCGCCTCCTAACTCCTGAAATACCTCTTCTTTCTCGAGCTTCTTCAATTTACGAGGCGCATTCGAGAGCGCTTCGTCAAAATGACAGACACTCTGATACGGACACGTCTGACACGGGCGCCGTTCTTTATATTCATAAGGTTCTACGTCAATTTTTCCTTTGTACATCTCCTCGGCACTCGCTTTGACGACGTCGAACGCATGGTCCATCAACTGCTCAAGTTGAGGGGGCGTCACAATTTTCTTCAAAGTGTTGGCGTCAGGCGTACCATCTTTTTTATATTTGACCGGAATGACAATTGATTTTTTGGATGAGCCTTTCGCCGAGCGGTCCATCATCTCTAAAATTTCCGGGTCATCTACTAATAGCCCTTGCATCTGATACGACTCCAATACTTTTTGACGCGTTTCTTCTTCAGAACTAGCAGGTGGAACGAGTGGTCGGTGCACGTGGAAATAGAGCGCCGCAGCAGGTGCGACGTTCTCTTTTGTCCACACCTCTGCCTGCTCAATCAATACCTTCAAATAGATGAGCATCTGCATCGCCAGACCGTAATAAATTTCTGCAAAGTCGACTTCACGTTTACTCGACTTATAGTCGACGATTCGGACGTATAGCTGGTCGTGGACCATCGCAGTGTCCACACGGTCGATTCGACCGACTAGTTCACATGTCGCCCCGTTCGATAATGTGAACGAAACGGGTGGAAATTGTCCGCTGCCGAACGCGAGTTCAAACGCTTCCGGGTCAAAGCCGTCTCGTTTGGATTGTTCAATCAACACTTCTGCCGTCTTACTGACGACGTCCGTCAATTTTTTCTTTAAGTAGGCGTAACGATTCGAACTCATCAAGATGGCATGCTGAATCTCTGGGGTCACGAGCTCGACCGCCTGCTCCGCTAAATGGGAGCACTCGTCAGGAGTGACATCTCGCCATTCCTTTCCGTCCATCTTCACCGTCTGCGACATATGTTCGATGGTCCGGTGATACAGATTCCCGATATCCGGGGCCTCGAGTCGATACAACCGTCGTTCCTTCAGACGCAAGCCATAACTTGCGAAATGTTTGAACGGACAGGCTTGGAATGTCTCGAGACGTGAGACACTCGCCCGAATCGACGGAGTATATAAGGATTTTGCGACACGATCATCCAACGATTCCGGGATGTTTTGATAGAAGAGCGCGCTCGTCAACAACTGGAGACGTTCCCGTCCATCCGGATGCTTCAACAGTTCATTATAGACAGCAAACCACATATCTTGAATCGGATAATGACGACTCAACCGCTGAAGTTCAAGTGCCGTCACCGCCGCCGTCTGATTCACATTCGTCAAGAAGGCGAATTGATCACGTGGTCGGTGCTCACCTGCTTCAGCAAAATGAGTCTTGATGACGTTTTGGTGAAGTCGCGCCTTCAAGTCAGCGATAAACCGCGCCGGCTGAACGGCTTTCCCCGTTCTGTCGACTAGTGCGTAGCTAATGTATAAACGCTCGCTCGGTGCCGTCACAGCTTTGTATAGGTAATACGTTTCATCATCGAACAAGTGCTCTGTCGCCTTACCGGCACGAAGTCCATTCTCATGCATGAAATCCAAATCTTGATCGGTCAACAGTTTCGACTGTGTCGTGACAAGAGGAATTTGATCTTCATTCGCTCCGAGCAGGAAGACGACTTTCTTATCTATCAATCGACCACGCACATAATCCGTTATCGTCAATTGATCAAGCGAAGGTGGGATCAAGGCATAGCGGAGACTATCTAGTCCGGTGTCCATCATCTGGAGGAATAAGTCCGTTGACAACGTCTCTTCCGGAGCTGCGGCTTCTAGCTGCTCGAGCAAGTGCAAAACCGCGTCCCATACTTGAGTATGCTCACGCGCTTCGAGTAGTTCCGCCTCTTCAATCGCCTCATCGCGCCAGTGCGTCAGACAGTCTGATACACCGACACGCTCTAGAAAGGCATACATGGCGTGCGTATAAGCCTGCATCGTCTTCGCCTGTTTTAAATCTGATAGAAATGGATCAAAAGTTTCGATAACACGTTCCCGAGACCGATTCAGCTCAGCCTCAATATCGAGTTCTTCGCTCGTGAGGCGTGCTTCCTCCCCGGAACGACGACGCAACTGCCATTCGTCGTGCCAATGATAATGTTTGATCCCCCGTTCGATAACGAACGCTTCAAGCCGGTCAACGGACGTACGACGATGTACCGGATCGAGGACGACGAGTTCTGTTTTAAGGGCACGGAATACGGACTCTTCTCGATATCCACGTAGAGCGATTTCAATCGTTGCTTTCAACAGTTCGACAAGCGGGTGGTCGAGCATTGGTTGCCGTTCATCAAGGAAATAGGGCAGTCCCATCTTTTGTAGCGCCTGAGATGCCAAATCACCATATTCGTCGAGTGAACGCGATACGAGTGCGATATCCCGATAACGATATCCTTCTTCACGTGTCAGACGAATGACTTCTCGAACGGCCGCCTCCACCTCGACGGTTCGGTCGACTGCGGCATGTAAATCGATTCGGTTCTCTGAACCAGTGTAAGGTTCCGCCGTCAATTGGTCGAATGTAGCCTCTAGATAACGGAGACTCGGATGCGTATAACGATAGACGGTATCATACAGCTTGTCTCGAGAAGGAATCTGCCGTTCTGTCAACAGTTCTTTGAAACGCATGAGTGTCCGCTGCGTCGGTCCAAACAATGGATTTAGACGATACAAGGAGATAGGATCGATTGTCAGCAATACATCGACATCAACCTTCTCTGCGAGTGCAACGAGCACCGCCAACTCCTGCTCTGAAAACTCGTTGAATCCGTCCACATAGACACGCACATCCGTCAAATCTGTTTCCGGAAGGATTTGCAACATGACGTTGAAATAGTCTTCTGCATGAAGTGACTTACCTTCCGTCATCTTTAAAAATCCTTCATAGATGATGGAAAGGTCTTGTAACTTCAAAGCACGGTGCTGCGCCTGTTCGCTTAACCGCAACAAGTGCTCCGGTTCAACAAGCCCTCGCTTCAGCATCGAGATTAATTGGTTCAATTCTTCATAAAATCCGAACTGATTCATCGTACGGCGGAACAAGGTCAATCGTTCTTCGCTCATCTCGACGACCCTTCGTAACAACAAATGGGTCCCCGTCTGGTCTAAGAATTGATCTGTCGCTACACCGGCATCTCGCATCATCAAAAAAGCGAGACGACGCATCGAAAGGACTTGAATGCGCGTCGAACCATGCAAACCATCGACTGTCGCCATTTTCTTTTCCATCTCAAACGACATCTGGTCCGGTACGATCATATAAATCGTCGGCCCGCTCGGGTTTTGTTTCAGTTCTTGAATGACCTCATGGATCATTTGTTCGCTTTTTCCCGTCCCCGATCGACCAACGTGAAAGGTCACTGTCATTTTAGCGAACACTCCTTCCCTTTTTTCTTCATTATGAACCATCCCCGAGCATTTGTAGAGGGAAACCTCTTCTACACCTTGTCCAAAAAAGTAACAGCCTACATCATTCCCTTTTTCGATTGAAATCGATTAGACTGAACGTATGAGGGGGAATATATGTGAGTGCCTATGAACAATTTGGAGGCGAACGTGGTGTACAACAACTCGTTGACGCGTTCTATGACCTCGTCTATGCCGATCCAATTTTACTTCCACTATTTCCGGAAGATCAAGATCGAGTCAAACAGCACCAATTTGAATTTTTAACACAGTTGCTCGGCGGTCCAAAGTTGTATTCGGAACGTCGTGGCGGTGGAAACTTGGCGATGATTCATCATGAGCATCCTATTTCTGAGACACATGCCGGCCATTGGCTTGGATGTATGGAACAGGCGCTCAAGACCGTGGATGCCCCAGAATCGATCAAACGTCAGTTATTTCAACGGTTGATCATGTCATCTTCGAATGTCGTCCGTGTTTGTTCGCATCATTTTGAGTAGTCACAACTATAAAAAGTGGGTATGATAGGAAAGTAAGCAAAGGAGGTCGTTTCACATGACAGAAGAAGAAAAAAAAGAAGTCGTCTCATCTGAGGAAGAGACGGAAGAAAAAGAAGAAACGGTAGTCCTCGCCGACGCGCTTGATGAAGCTAACGAAGCTGCTGAAGCAGAAGAAGATGAGGACGATGATGAGGATCAGCCGGAAGAGAAGAACATGGACCACATCAAAGGCGTCTTCAACTATGATCATGAAAATGGTCGTGAATACCGTGTCGTCTTTTACAACGATCGCAAAAACTTAGTGTTCCGTGAACTCGGTAATGGCAAGGTTGAATTTGTCGGCCGCTTCTCGGATGATGCATACGATGAAGAGAATGAAGCAGAAATGCGTGAACTCGGTCAACGTGAACTCGAGCGCATCCTCGCTGAACGCTTCAACTAAAAAAATCGCCGAAATTTCGGCGATTTTTTTAGTTCTTCTTATTCCGCTTCTTTTTGCGAAGTGCATAGGCGACACCGGCAATCCCACCGACGACCGCGAGTCCAGCAACGACCGGAACGAGAACACGTTTCGTTGGAATCATCTCTTTCACACGTTCATATGGCGTTGGTGTCGAGAACTCTAATTGTACGGCTGTATCGCCATGTCCATGCGCCCGCGCTTTGCGTGATGCATCCGTGACGACCACACGTCCCGTTGTCCAGCGACGATTGCCGTATTCGTCTACGTACGGACGACGTACACGTTTCACATCACGTACCACCTTCCCACGTGCGCGATCTGGTCGGACGACGCGTTCACTCGACCACGATCGGCTCCCAGTCACACTGTACGCCGGTCGTACTTTGCGGCGATTGAGCCAAGTATATGAATCGTTCATCTTCAATTCCCTCCCATACTGTTCAAAACCTCTCTTCTAATTATACCCATACAACATCACCCAAAACATGTGACAAATAGTTCAAAAAAAGATGTGACACCATACGGCATCACATCTTCAAGCTAAATCATTCTGTAAATGGTTTGTCCTTATGACGACGTTTCGCCAAAATCAGGTAGTACGCCGGGACAAGGACGAGAGTCAACACAGTTGAGAATAGAATACCCGATACGATGCCGATCGCAAGCGGTTTGAAGAGCGGGTCTTCCCCAAGTGCGACTGGCAAGAGGGCAACGACTGCCGTGAGCGCCGTCAAGAGAATCGGACGAATCCGAGCGCGCCCTGCTTCGTAAACGGCGGTTGTGACCGGTAATCCTTCACGAATGCGTTGTTCGATAAACTCGAACAGGACGACTGCGTTCCGAACGACGATTCCCGCAAGTGAGACCATCCCCATCGATGCCATGAAACTGAACGGCGTCTGTGTCACGAACAATCCGACGACCGCTCCAGCAATCGCGAGATAGATTGTGAACAAGACGAGTAACGGCAACGAGAGTGAATTGAACTGGAATGCGATGATCAAGTAAATCAAGAACAAAACGACGACGAACAATGTCGCAAGTTCTAAGAAGAACTCGTTCTGCGTGTCGCTCGCACCGGACTGGTCGAACGTGATTCCTTCATCTTCTAACCCCGACTTCGCGTCATCCAACACCTGCTCGACATCTTGTTTAAATGCCTCTTCATCCGTGCCTTCGCTTGCATAGATTTGGAGTGTGACCGAGCGCTCCCCGTTCTCACGAGGAATCTGTTGAATTTGTTCCGTCGTCGTCTCCGTCACGAACGTACTGAGTGGTGCAACAGGTGGACCTGCTTCTGTTTCGACAGGAACTAAAATCTCGTCAAGGGCAAGTGCTTCGCGGTTCGCCTCTGCATCAATGACGATTTTCACGTCACGCTGCTCTACCCCGTCATCGAATGTACCAATTGGAACACCGTCTGTGACGAGACGAATTTGATCACTGATTGTTTTAGCCGTCACGCCGGCCTGTGCCATTTCCTCACGATTCAATTCGTATGTGAGTGTTTGGAACGGTTCTTTAATATTATCGAGGACGATTGCCCCGTCAATCTCTTCAAGGTCAGCCTTCACTTGGTCACGTGCAGCCACGAGCTGATCAATCGTCTCGCTCCGCATCGTGAATTCGACAGGTGCCGATGCCGGCGGTCCTTGTTGTTGCGTATCTAGGAAGATTTCGGCATCTGGATAGTCTTCACGCAACACGTTCGTATACTTATCAATCAATTCGATGGCATCGATTGACTCGTTGTCGACACGAACGACCACTTGTCCCGTGTTTTCACCTGACTGATCGAGTCCACCTGTGAATAAACCAGGAAGACCTCCACCTGCGAAGACGGATGTTTCCACGACACCCTCTTCTTCTTTGAATCTCGCTTCAATTTCTTCAAGACGTGCCTCCGTCTCGTCCAAATCGGTTTGAACGGGGAAGGTCACGCTGGTCACGACTTCCGGACGGTTCGCGGCCGGGAAGAATTCAAACGGCGTGAGTAAGATCAAACCGTACAATGCCGTCGTGATAACAAATCCAACAATCCCAAACGTCCATGGCCGCTTCGCGACACTCGGTAAGAGGCGGTCGGCGTAGAAATTACTGAGTCGGTTAAGCGGTCCACCGAGCCAACCTGGTTCACGTTTTGATACTTTCACTTCTTTACGATTCAAACGATACTGCGCAATCGGTACGAGCGTCAAACTGATGACCATCGAGGCCAAGACAGAGAGGGCTAGCACCGTCGGTAAGGCGCGAATAAAGTTTCCGTTTGCGCCCGATAGCAAGGTGAGCGGAAGGAAAGCAAAGACGACCGCGAGTGTCGACGTGACAATCGAGCCCCATACCTCTTTCGTTCCTCGGACTGCTCCAAGCATCGCCGAGTCTCCGTTACGATAACGTCGTAAGATGTTGTCATTGACGACAATCGCATCATCAACCAAGATCCCTAAGGCGATGATTGCCCCGATAATCGAGATTTGGTTCAAATCGACCCCGGTGAACTGTAACGGGATCAAGGCGATCAAGAATGACAACGGAATTGCCAGACTGACGATAATCGAGCCAGAGAATGTTAGACCAATCGTCGTCACGGCAATAACGGCGATAATGGCGACAATAAATTCACGAGTCAACGATGAGAAAATCGCATCGACTGCTTTCGCTTGTTCATAATAAGGAACGAGCTCAAAACCATCTAAGTCTCCAAGTTCTGTTTCGACCACGTCATTGACGCGGTCTTGCATCGTTGGAATATCCAAGCCTGATTCAATCGGAACTGTAATCGAAACAGCCGGCTTTCCGTCTAATGAAACGAGATCGGTTTCACTTTTCGCTGTCTCTTCGACCGTTCCGACGTCTGCTAGTAAGACAGGTGCCCCATTGAATGAGCCGACGATGACTTGCTCCATGTCGTCTACATTCGTCAAGTTATCGATTGCTAGTTGATAAATCCCCTCTTTAGTCGATTGACGTCCGAGCGGTGTCGTCTTGTATTCTTCGTTAATGGCCGTTAACACATCAGGAAAGGCAAGTTGACGTGAATTCAGCTCTTCAGAATCAAGTGACACAACATACTCCTGCTCTGGTAACCCTCTGATCGTGACTCCCGTCACGCCATCCGTTCGCAAAAGTTTCGACTCTAATTGTTCGATGTCTGATCGAACATCCTCAAATGATTCACGATCGTCTGCTGTCAATAAATACGATGCGACAGGTAACTGCCCGAGTGAATCATTGACCGTTGGCGCAAGCGCGTTTTCAGGAAGTTTAGGTGTCGCATCCGACAACGCTTGTCGAACGTTCGCCTGAAACTCTGCCTGATCGGTTCCATCCGCATACTCGACCGTGATGTTCGAGAACTCTGAAGCCGAAATCGACGTCACGTTCTCTACTCCTTCTAAGCTACGTAGTTCCTCTTCTAACACGCCGGTAACATTCCGTTCAACCGTTTCCGCTGTCGCACCAGGATACGGTGTTTGAACGAGTACGATATTGATCCCGGTTTCCGGAATCTCACGTTTAGGGAGCTGGAAGAACGTCAGCACACCCACGACGATTGCGACGAGAAGAAACACGATAACCAGTTTCCCTCGCTCAATCATTTTTTCAAAAAACATAAAAACCCCTCGCTTTCGGAAGATGTGCAAATACACATATGATATCTCTTCTTCATCATAGAGGGGTTTGTCATTGAATTCAATCCTTAAGCGTGTTGCAATGTGCTGTCATGGAAACGTTTTTGAAAAGCGTACGATAATTCGATTGACCGCTGTTTTTGTCTAGACACGGTATGGTCGGACACGTGTACCTTGACCGATTCCCCCGTCAAAAACTGAATGAGTGTCTCTTTACCATCTCTCTTGATGGCCGTCACGTGTTGAAAGTTAATCCACGCACAATCCGGACTTTCTTTGGCAATCGTCGGAAAGAAGACGGCATCCGCATGCCAATCCATGACGACCGGCGTCTTTCGATGTGGTCCGAGGACGTGTCGCGCTGCCTCGATTCGACCTTGAATGCTCGACCCGTAGTATAGACATGCATGTTCCAATAAGTCGATTGGCGACCCCTTTACCCGCATGACGCCTTCCGGTTGATACACAAGTGTCTCCGCTTCGCCAAACTCGTTAAATACAGGAATTAAAGCTCTCGTTTCATTGGTCAATCTGCTCATCTTTTCATCCCCCATAACGTATGTAGTGACTTACATGTCATTCATACCAGGATTTGATCCGCCCCGCAAATCGGCTTTCGTCTATTTCCCATGAAAAAACCAGCCGTTTCCTGGCTGGTTTTGAAAATCAAGCATTCGATTTTAAAGGTTGGTTCGACTTGAGTCGGGGAAAGTAAAATCGCACTGAAGTTCCGTCACCTGTATTTCGCAGAGACACTTCCCCTGTGTGAAGCGTCACAATTCGCTGCACGATGAACAGACCGAGTCCGAACTTCCCTTGCTTCCCTCGAGAGAATTGGTGGAACAAGTCTAAACTCTCATCAACTGGTGGCCCATCGTTAAAGATGGTGATTTCCACGCCGGCGTCATCTTGACGTAGGTCGATGCGGATGCAGGATTCCGCGTAACGGAGTGCATTGTCGAGCACGTTCTCAAACGCGACCCGAATCTGTTCACCATCGCCAAGCATCTCGCCGCCTTCTCCATTGATTTCCCAATCGAGCTGGCCTCTGAGTTTGAAGCGCGCGACGAGCAGTTCCATCAACTTGTCGAGATTGATTGGTTCGAGTTTCATTTCTTGTCCTTTGAAATATTCAAGTTTTGTAACGTACAACAAATCGACGACTTTCTTCTCGAGTCGAGACGCTTCCTCATCAATGACCTCGGCAGAACCTTTCAAATCTCCTGTCGGATAAATCCCATCCCCAATCGACTGGGCATATCCACGAATGACCATGATCGGTGTCTTTAAGTCATGGGATATGTTTTGAAGCAACGCTTGTTGTGCCAAATCCTGCTCTTTTAATTCCTTACGCATGGCATCAATCGAATGGGCCAACTGACCGAGTTCATCTTGACGATCTAATGGTAAAGCGGTCTCCCACTGTCGATTCGAAATCTTCTCAACGGCCCGTTCCATCTCCACGATCGGTTTCGTCAATTGCCGCGACATCAATAAGGCGGGGATAAGCGATAAGAGACTGATGATACCTATCAGAATCGATATTCGCAAATATAATGTCGACACCAACTCACGACGATAGGCATCCCATGCGTAAGAGGCTTGATACACAATCGTTCCATCGTATTCATTTTGACGAATGATGTAATAGACGTCCTCTCCGTCAATCGTAGTCTGATACCGTTCGACCTGACCACTTTGATTTAACGCTTCCTGATACATGCGGTTCGTCAATTCAAGCGGTGCCGATCCGTAGATGATCCGTCCGTTCGGGAGAAAGATCAATTGGTTGACCGAACGGGACTCTTGTTGGCGTCGATCATACTCAATCGGGTTTTGGGGATAATTCTCTAACTCATTCGTGTTCCCTAAATAATAGTCCACATCTCGTAACGTCTCATATACTTGTTCATCGATGAACTGGGTGATGGATGAACGGACCGTAATCAAAATCATGAGCGCGAGCGTCACGATAATGAGTAAGATGAGCACCCAAATCTTCCACATGAGCCGCTTCGGTTTAAGGGCGTCCATCATGGTCTGACGAGACGGTAACCGATACCGTAAAGCGTTTCGAGCTCGAGACGGTGTAATTTTTTCCGGACACGACGCACCAAGTCATCGACGACGCGGTCCGATCCGAAGTAGTCGTTCCCCCAAACACCTTCTAGAATCTGCTCACGCGACAAGGCAGAGCCCGGATGCTCGAGGAAGAGTAGCAGTAAATCGAATTCTTTCGAAGTCAAATCGATTTCTTCGTCTCCGTGCTTGATTAGACGTTTATCCGGATAAATCGTGTACTCCCCGTATTCGATATGCTCGTTCGACTTCGAACCGTAGACACGATCAATCAATTTTTTGACACGGATGACAAGTTCCCTTGGAAGGAACGGTTTGGCGATGTAGTCATCCGAACCCATCTCGAGTCCGATGATTTTGTCGATATCCTCATCGCGCGCCGAAATGAAAATCGTCGGCGTATTCGCATTGACGGCTTTGATTTGTTTCAACAATTGAAATCCATCCAAGTCTGGCAACATGATATCGAGCACCCACAAATCCGGTTGATCTGGAATCGCTTCTTGTGCAGATGTCCCATCCGCAAATGAGCGAACGTTGTATCCTTCCTGTTCTAGATACGTGACGAGCATTTTATTTAAGTTTGCTTCATCGTCGACTAAGTAGATTGTATACATTCAAGTCACCTCAACACGTTTTTTCTCATCATATCAAACAATTGTCGTGAAATGATGGGAAAGAAATGAAGTCAAAGAAAAAAGAAGGCAACGAAATCGCACCTTCTTCAGCGTACTGAATTTGTTCGTAACTGTTGCGTCAAAAATGCCGCGCCCCCACTAATCATCGCCAACACTCCACTGATCATGATCAATTCCATGATGTCCGCCTCCCGTTGATACCGATTCTCATTATCAACTTAAATATAGCACACATCCTTTTCGTTGAATACCACAAAAAAAGTCCCGATTTCACTCGAGACTTTTGATGATTATGCTTTTACGTCATATCCTTGTTCCTCGACTGCCTCCACCATCGTCTCAAGTGAGACAGAATCTTGATGGATCACGTCGACTCGATGCTCTTGAAGCGATACCGTCGCTGATTCGACACCATTCAATTCATTTAATGCTCCTTCAACGGCAGCTTTGCAATGATTACATGTCATACCTTCTACGGTTAACGTTGTTTCTTTCATGATGATGATCCTCCTTGTGTTTTTAATCGTAATGCGTTCAAGACGACAGACACCGAACTGAACGCCATCGCTGCTCCAGCAATCCATGGGGCAAGTAACCCTGCTGCAGCGACCGGGATACCAAGACTATTATAGGCAAGGGCCCAGAACAAGTTTTGACGAATGTTCTTCATCGTCAAACGACTCATATTCATCGCTCGACTCACGCCTTCAATGTCTTGCCCTACAATTGTAACATCTGCCGCCTCGAGTGCGACATCCGTACCGCTCCCGAATGCGATCCCAACGTCCGCCACCGCAAGTGCCGGGGCATCGTTCATGCCGTCCCCTACCATGGCAACGCGACCGGATTGTTTTAAGCGTTCGATTTGGTCCGCCTTTTCAACCGGAAGGACTTCGGCAATCACTTGATGATGAGGGATGCCAAGTTCGTCGGCAATCGCGTAGGCGACTTCTTTCCGGTCACCCGTCAAGACGTACACGTCACGCGTTTGACTAAGGGCTTGCACGACTTCACGACTTTTCGGTTTCAATTGATCTTGTAGCCCGAACGCCGCGACAATCCCGCTCTCATCCGCAACGTAGACCGGGGTCATCGCCCCCATCGACCAATCTGGCAAGTTGTATCCGAGCTCTTCCATCATTCGAACAGACCCGATGATGAGTTCTTTCCCATCCACGACCGCTTTGACTCCTCGTCCGGCTAACTCTTCCACTTTCGTCACGACACCGTCGCCGACTTCCCGACCGATGGCAGCTGCCAAAGGATGCGTCGATTGCCGTTCTGCCATGACGGCACGGCGGAGCATCGCTTCATCTCCGAACGTTTCCACCACTTCCGGTGTCCCGTTCGTCAATGTCCCTGTTTTATCAAAAACAACGATGTTTGATTCATTGAGTGATTCGAGTTGCCCCCCACCTTTGAACAACACACCTTGTTCTGCCGCTCGTCCCGTTCCGACCATGATCGATGTCGGAGTTGCCAAACCGAGGGCACACGGACAGGCGATGACAAGTACGGCAATCGATGCCCGAATGGCCGTATCGATATCATTTAATAGGAATGCCCAGACCGCGAATGTGAGGGCACTGATGGCTACGACAATCGGCACGAAGACACCCGAGATGCGGTCAGCCTGACGTTGAATCGGCGCCTTATCTGTTTGTGCCTGTTCGACGACACGTACGATTTGAGCGAGCATCGTCTCTTTCCCGACTCGTTCCGCCCGCATGAGAATGCGATGGGACTGATTGATCGTTCCGCCGACGACTTCGGTGTCGACCGTCTTCTCCGCTGGAATCGATTCTCCTGTCAACATCGACTCATCGATGACTGTCTCTCCCTCGATGATTCGTCCATCGACTGGAATTTTCTCTCCCGGACGCACGACGAGGACGTCTCCTACTTTGACGAGTTCGACAGCGACAGACCGTTCTTCACCATCAACGAACAGGATGGCTTCTTTCGCCTGAAGCGACAAGAGTGATTTCAACGCATCGGTCGTCTTCTCTTTCGCTCGTCCTTCTAACCACTTCCCAAGTAAGACGAGCGTGATGAGGACGGCACTCGTCTCAAAATAGAGATGTGGATTCATCGGGTGCACAATCATTTCAAAAATGGAATAGAAGTATGCGGCCGATGTCCCCGTCGCGACGAGCACGTCCATGTTCGCCGAACCGCTCTTCAAGCTCTTATATGCCCCTTGATAAAACTGCGCCCCAATCCAAAACTGAACGGGGGTCGCCAGGGCGAATTGCCACCATGGGTTCATCAGCCATGGTGCATGAAATCCGAGTCCCGGGATATGCGTCAACATGACGAGGAGTAATGGGGCCGACAACAGTGCAGAGATGATGACCTTCCGCTGTAATGGACGTAAGTCATGCGGCGGCGCCATCTCTACTTTAGGCTCGGCCCCGTATCCGATTTTCTCAATCCGCGCGATCAGCTCTTCTTCTGTAATGCCTTCATCGACACGAATGGTCGCCGTCTCAAGCGGAAGGTTGACCGTCGCTTCCACTCCGTCCATCTTATTCAATACTTTTTCAATTCGTGCCGAACAAGCCGCACAGGTCATTCCTTGTATGGATAACTCAACGGTTTTCATGACATCCCTCCTTATTTTTTGATGCGGCTGACGATCGTCATCAACTCATCAATGTAAGGTTCCATGTTTTCCGTCTCGCTTGCGTGAACCAAACACTTGCGCATATGACGCTCTAACAGTTGCATCTCGACTTGCTTCAGAGCGGCCTGAATGGCTGACGTCTGAGTCAAAATATCGACACAATAGCGGTCGTTCTCGACCATCTTTTGAATCCCTCGGACTTGTCCTTCGATTCGTTTTAGACGTTTCCCGAGCGCCTCCCGTTCGGCATCATCACGCGGAACGAGTGGTTGGTCATGCATAAATTCACCCATGTTGATCACCTCACCATTAATATACCCCTACCCCGTAATAGTGTCAAACAAAAAGAAAAATAAAAGAGCGAACTAAGTCGCCCTTCTCTACTCAACTATTTTGAAATGCTTCGCTCTTCAAGACCGTTCGTAAAATCTTTCCGGTCGTGTTTCGCGGAAGTTCCTCGATGATCTCAATATAAGTCGGTTGCTTATATTTCGCCAACTTTGTTTGTGTGTAAGCACGAATGTCCTCTTTCGTCACATTTTCATGTTTCGTGACGACGAATGCCTTCACCGCTTCTCCTTGTTCCGCATCCGGCACACCGATGACGGCAGCTTCGACGATATCCGGATGTTGATACAATACTTCCTCTACCTCACGAGGGTATACGTTATAGCCCCCGACGATGACCATATCCTTCTTCCGGTCGACGATATAGAAGTAACCATCTTCGTCACGTCGCGCCAAATCGCCCGTATAGAGCCATCCGTCCCGAAGTGTCATCATCGTCTCTTCCGGTAACTTGTAATACCCTTTCATGACGTTCGGTCCACGTACAATCAATTCCCCGACTTCACCGACGCCGACTTCTTCCCCAAGCTCGTCGACGACTTTATTTTCGACGTGAACGATGGAAGGGCCGATCGATCCGGCTTTTCGCTCGCCATGGAGCGGGTTGAAGCAGGTAACCGGTGACGCCTCCGACAGACCGTATCCTTCAAGAATCTTGCACTCGAACATCTGCTCAAACGACTCGAGCAACTGAACCGGTAAGCTTGCCCCTCCTGAGACGAACACGCGGACATGCTTCAATGCAGACGTGTAGGCCGGTACTTTCATCGCCGTCTGTAACAAGAAATTGTACATCGTCGGCACACCGGCAAATAACGTCACACGGTGCTTTGGTACTAGGTCGAACACATCTTGTGGTGAGAACTTCGGTAAGATGACAATCGTCGCCCCTCGAAGGAGTGGTGCATTGACGATGACCGTCAAACAGAAAACGTGGAACATCGGCAATGCCGCCAATGCCTTATCCTCTGGAGTGATGTCTAAATACTCTCCGATTGAATGTGCGTTTGAGAACAAGTTTCGATGCGTGAGCAGAGCCCCTTTCGGTTTTCCGGTCGTCCCACTCGTATAGAGGATGACGGCAACTTCATCCTCGTCGACTTCGATGAACGTCCCTTCTGCTTCGGCAAACGCTTCTACGAATGGGATGAATTCAATCGCCCCTTCCCGCTTCAATGCTGGAACATCGGCATATGGAACGGAAATCACGAGTTTTAAGTGAGGCAACTTCGTGAGTGCCGCTTCCGCCTGCGCGACGAGCGGTGATAAGCCAACGATTCCCTTTACATCCCCATCAAGTAGAATGTAGGCCATTTCATCAGGCGTGTATGTAGGGTTGATCGGAATGACGACCCCTCCACGTGACAACACTGCGAAATATGCAATCAGGAACGCAGGGCTGTTTCCGAGAACGAGAGCGACGTGATCGCCTTGTCCAATCCCTTTTTGCTCAAGCGTCGACGCCATCGCCTTGACTTGCCCATAAAACTGTCCGTAACTCACCGTGTCTTCCCCAAACACATACGCTGCTTTCTGCGGGTGAGCAATCACTACTTCTTGTAGTGACTTGACTAAGTTTGCCATGGTAATCCCCCTTTAAATGAATGATGATTCACTTTTGAGCCATAAAAAAGAGCACGTTGTCCGCGCTCTTTTCAATTACTTCTATTGTACATGAAATGTTTCAATAAGAAAACGCTTCCAAAAAGTTCGTCTGCAAGTGGAACAATCCGGCTCGACTTTTCACATGGACGAGCGCTTGAAGAGATTCATCATCCATGAGCAAATCATCAATCAGTTTATGATAGCTCTGTTTTTTTGATTCATTCGTAGCCGTAATCAATAAAATCGCTTTCGCTTGAATCGTTTCTCCCGTGATGGTTTTTACTTCACACGAGTTCAACAGGTGAAGCAGGGAAATGCCATCTCGTTTCGCTATAGAGATTGGAACATCAATGACCGCAACCGGCACAGCGACATCACTTACCCCGGAAGGAATAATCGATTCTTGATCGAGAACGACTCGCGTAAATGAAGAACTGACCATGCCTTTTCGTTCTAATTCAAGACCTACCGCCATCATCGCACGTTCAAATGTCGATTGTTCTGTCACCCACATCCGACTCGGGTCCATCCATTCACTGAGCCTTCGATACATAGTGATTCCTCCTATTTTTAATCAGCCGCTACGAAAGCGCTTGCACAAATTATGATACGCCTTCTCCCATCGAGGTGCAATCCGTATGATCAACGTTCACGAAACTGCCAAAAAAAGGCGACCTCCGTAGAGACCGCCATGACTAACTTAACTAATCAAATCGACTAATTCCTCGAGCTCGACATTTCCGAAGTAATGTTTCAAATCGAGTTGCATCAATTGCTCACGGATGGCCGCACGTTCGAAACGCGTCCCAACGAGCGCTTGCTCGACGTCTTGGATGTCACCGACACCAAAGAAATCTCCATAAATTTTCGCTTCTGTGATCGTTCCTTTGTTGACGTTCAAGCGGACATCGATCGTCCCGATTGGGAAACGACGTTTCGACTTAACATCGAACTTCGGCGACTTACCAAAGTTCCAGTCCCAGTTCGCATAGCGTTCTTTCGAGATATCATGGACGATTTCCCAATCCTCGTCGCGAAGCACATAGCGTTCCGGTTGTTCTCCATCATAAATCGAATGGAGGAGCGCCTCGACGAAATGTTCCATTTCCATCTCAAGCTCTAAAAATTCAGTAATGTTCGCCACACGGCTACGAACGGACTTGATTCCTTTTGAACGCATTTTCTCTTCCGAGACGTTAAGCGAGTTCACGACCTCTTCGATGTTCGAGTTGAACATGAGCGTCCCGTGGCTGAACATGCGTCCACGCGTCGTGAATTGGGCGTTCCCGCTAATTTTACGCTCACCAACCTGAATGTCGTTACGACCTGTCAGCTCTGCCTCGACACCGAGGTTACGAAGCGCATCCACAATCGGTTGTGTGAACTTCTTATAGTTGTTGAACGAGTTGCCATCGTCTTTTGTGATGAAGCTGAAGTTCAAGTTTCCTTCATCGTGATAGACAGCACCACCACCTGAGAGACGTCGAACGACATCGATGCCATTCTCTTCGATGTACTTCAAGTTGACTTCTTCTGATGTGTTTTGGTTTTTCCCAATGATGATGGACGGACCGTTAATATAGAACAAGAAGTAATCTTCATGGTCGACGTTCAGATGTTTAAGGATATACTCTTCAACCGCCAAGTTGATCTTCGGGTCGCGGATATCCGGATTAAAAATAAATTTCACAGTTTATTTCCTCCTAGTCGAATGTTCGTTACTCGTATTATACGAAACGAGACGAGTTCTCGACAAATCTTTTACTTCCACTCACCTGTCATCACGCGCTTCAATGCGTTCGCCACACCATACTCATCATGACGTTCGGTGACATGGTCACTGATGGCAATCAAGTCTTCGTGGCTATTGCCCATCGCAATCCCTTTACCGGCCACTTTGAACATCGGCACGTCATTCAAGTTATCCCCGATGACGACGACTTCAGATAAATCGATGCCATAGTGTTCAGCAAGTTTTGTCACACCGTTCCCTTTATCTGCACCGTGTGCCATCACTTCGATGTTGTCATTGCCTGAAGACGTGACATACACCCCTTCGACTTGGTCTTCGATTTCTTTCCAAAGCCCGTTCATCTTCTCGAGATGACTTGAGAACGCGATGAACTTATAGACACGTCCAGCTTCTTCTCGGATAAAGTTCTCAATGTCATCAACAATTTTGACGTCTTCATTGACGTAATAACGATTCTTAAAGAATTCGTACATTTCGAGCGAGCGGTCGTCACCATTCGCTTTCAAGTTTTTCATCGACGCTTCAATCAAGTCGCCACGGCTCGCTACGAGTCCCGCTTCTGTGTACATTTCGTAAAAGACGTCCGCATACTTGTCATCTTGATGAAGGACGTTGATGACTTGAAGCGCCTCATCAATCGTCAAATCGATTTCGTGAAGGACTTCTCCCGACGTGTCAAGCACGCGTCCCCCATTCGACGATACGATTGGGCAAGAGAGTCCGACCTCGTCTAAAATCTGTTTCGCATTCACATAGTTGCGCCCCGTCGCAATCGCAAAGCGAATTCCTGCCGCCTCTGCTTCACGAACGATCTCCGCTGTCTCATCCGCGATTTTGGTGTGGTTGTGCAAAATCGTACCGTCCATGTCTGATACAAAAAGTTTATACGTTGCCATCTTCCATCACTCCTTTTTCTCTTTCGCTTCTTACTATAACAAAAAGAGAGGGATTCGGAACAATCCGAACCCTCCCTTCATCAAATCTCAATTTTTTTCACGCAATGCTTTCACTTGTTCCCGTACACTCTTCACACAGTCCGGCATCCCAATCCCGTCATAGGCGATTCCGGCGAGAATGACGCCTGGGTATACCCGGCTCATCTCGGCCCGGAGTGCTTTGACACGGTCCGCATGAAAGACCGCATAAGGAGGCAGTCCATCACGAAGTCGACTGACGACTGTCTGAATCGGATCACGGTGAATTTTCATGAGACCACGAAGATCATGTAACGCTGTCTCGATGATTTCTTCATCGGATGCTTCGACAATCTCATCTGCCCCCGGGCGACCTAAAAAGACGCGAAGGACATGATATCCTTCCGGCACGGCATGTGGCCATTTCTGGTCGATGAACGTACATGCTGTGATCGTCACATCCGCTTCTTGACTCGTCACGAACCCTGTCCCGACGAACGGAAGCTCAATATCTTCTTTTTTGAAGACAAGTGAGCACGTCGCCGTCGCATGCGGCTTCATATCCGCTAAGAAGTCACTATCGACTTTCGGGAGGAACTGACGTATGAGACGCGGTGGGACCGTCAACACGAGATGGTCCGTGTCGATATCTCCGCGATTCGTGAAGAGGCGGTACCCGTCCTCACGCTCGGATACTTGTTCAACGGAACAGTTTAATACGATTTCAGTTCGGTCCAACCGTTCTGCCAAGCGGTCCGTCAGTGATTTGAGTCCACGTTTCAACGAGGCGAACTGACCAACCTTCTTTGCCCCGACTTCCGCGACTCGTTGCTCAGGACGTAAGTGTCGCATCCCTTCATACAAGTTGCCGTATTTCTTTTCTCCCTCGATGAACTGTGGGAATGTCGACATCGCACTCATTTGATCGATGTCTCCGGCATAGATACCAGAGAGTAACGGTTCAATCAATCGGTCGACGATTGGGTCCCCGACACGCTCACGAAGGTAGAGGCCGAGTGAGACGTCCGAGTCTGGCGCTTTTACATCTGGAGGGGACAGCAACATCTGCTTTAAGTCCTCGTGCTCTTCTTCCGAAAGCAACGTCGTCTCACGAAACGCATTGACGTCGAGCGGGATCCCCATCACCGTCTGTTTCGGAATCGGGTGGAGCCCGTCATGGTGAAGGACGTAAGCTTGACCGACGCCATTGCGAACGAGTTCATCGCCTAAACCGACGTCTTCAATCAATTCCGTCATCGCAGTCTTACGAAAGACATACGAGTCCGGACCACGTTCCACCGCAAACTCGCCCGTTTCATACGTATCAATCTTTCCTCCGAGGCGATCCGTCGCCTCGAGCAACGTGATGGTCACGTCTTCCGGCAAATAACGCTCTGCATAAAAAGCGGCGGTGAGACCTGTGATCCCACCACCGACAATCGTGAATTTACGCATGATGCACAATCACGCTTTCCATTCGATCCGCGATGGCTTCGATGAAGCTTCGCTCTGCATTTGGCATAGCCGGACGTGCGTAGTGAACACCGAGGCGGTCACAGACAACTTTACACTCGACGTCGTTATCGAACAATACTTCGAGATGGTCTGCAACAAAGCCGACCGGCGTATAGACGAACGCCTCGTAGCCGTACTTTTCATAAAGTTCAGCCGTCAAATCTTGGACATCTGGTCCAATCCATGGGTCCGGCGTGTTTCCTTCTGACTGCCAACCAATCTCATAATGTGGGACGCCTGTCTCAATGGCAATTTTATCAGCTGTTTCTTTCAACTGATCCGGATACGGGTCGCCACCAGCCAAGATTTTCTCAGGGAGACTATGCGCCGAAACGATGAGACATGTTTTTTCAGCCGGTACAGGCAATGCCGCATACGTATCGTTAATCGCATTCGCCCACCATTTGATAAACTTCGGCTCATCATACCACGACTCTACCGAACGAATGTCGATGCCATACTTCGCTGCTTCTTCATGAGCACGTCCGTTGTATGATTTGACGCTATATGACGAGTAATGAGGTGCTAAGACAACCGATACCGCCTCTTTGATGCCGTCGTTCGCCATTTGTGCGACCGCGTCTTCTACAAACGGTTCGATATGTTTTAGTCCGATATACAGTTTGAACTCGATCTCACCTACATGACGCTCGTTCAAGATGTCACGAAGCGTCTCCGCTTGATCGATCGTGATTTTTGCGAGTGGAGATACTCCACCAATCGCTTCGTAACGTTCCGTCAAATCTTGAAGTGCTTCCGGTGACGGTTTGCGTCCGTAGCGAATGTGCGTGTAATACCGCTCGATATCTTCTGGTTTGTACGGTGTACCGTACGCCATGACAAGTAGTCCGACTGTTTTCATGATTCGTTGCCTCCCATTTTTTCGCGTGAGTAGTCGTGAATGAATGCCGTCAATTTGACGAGTACGGCCGGGTCGACTTCAGGGAACACCCCATGTCCCAAGTTGAAGACGTAACCTGGCTGTTTCATTCCTTCATCTAAAATTTCCTTTACCTTCTCTTCGATGACCGGCCATGGAGCTAACAAGAACGACGGGTCTAGGTTTCCTTGAACCGCCTTTGTGATGCCACGGTCCCGTGCTTCCTTTACTGACAGACGCCAGTCAAGCCCGACCACATCAAGGGGAAGGTCGTGCCATTCCTCGATTTGATGACTCGCTCCGACACCGTGCATGATGAGCGGAATGTCGAGTGAACGTAGTTCTTTAAAAATACGCTCCGTCGTCGGTTTGATGTAACGTGCATAATCTTTGCGGCTTAGCGTCCCGACCCACGAATCAAACAATTGGAACGCTTGAATGCCGGCATCCGCTTGCGCCTTCGCATACGTGATGACCATGTCGCCGAGTTTTTCCATCAATGCATTCCATACATCCGGTTCTGCATACATGAGTGCTTTCGTACGATGGTAGTTCCGCGACGGTCCCCCTTCGATCATATAGCTCGCCAATGTGAACGGTGCGCCTGAGAAGCCGATAAGCGGAACTTCTAGTCGTTCCCGTAGTAGACGAATCGTGTCAAAGACGTATGAGATATCTTCCGGGTTTAACGGTTTCAAACGTTCCACATCTTCCATCGTTCGATATGGATTGTCGATGACCGGGCCAATCCCGCTCTTGATCTCGACGTCGACTCCCATAGACGGAAGTGGCGTCATGATGTCCTTATATAGAATGGCCGCGTCGACTCCGAGTTGTTTCACCGGAAGTTCCGTGACATATGCACAAAGTTCAGGATCATGCGTGATCTCGAATAGTGACCTCGTCTTTTTAATCTCTCGATATTCCGGTTGGTAGCGTCCGGCTTGGCGCATGTACCATACAGGTACATAATCTGTCGCCTCTCCTTTAAACGCTTTTAAAATAGTATCGTTCATACGTCGCGTCATTCCCCTCTAAATTTCTCCTACACTCTTTATTCTCGTGTTTGTGAACTCAAAAACATTATACAGAAATTAATTAGAATTATGCTAATGTGAAGCATTTTCATTGTGTTTTCTTTGTGTCATTTTTTTGTCGGAAATGTTCGGAAGGCAGAATTCAATTGACCTCGAATCAAATCATCCCGCTGTTTTGTCGACAATCGTCGTTCTCGTTCCTTAATATCTTGAATTCGCCATCCATCCTCTAGTTTAGTTGCCACTTCGACCAAACGTTCCACGTCATGAAAAGAATATTTACGTGAACCACCTTTTGTCCGTTCCGGAAAGACGAGACCTTTTGCTTCATAATACCGGACTTGACGCTCCGAAAGTCCCGTCAATTCAGTCACAACGCCAATCCCGATCACTTTCTTCGATTTATAGTCCATTCAGCCTCGCCTCCTTAATAAAAAAACTATGTCAGATAATCTGACAAAATGCAATCCAGCATGAATTTTTCGTTTTACACTGAAGTCAACTTTTGGAAAGCACCTAAGAAAAAGGAGGGCATGAACATGGAAGACATTCTCTATTATATGGACACGCTGTATGTACTCATCGCTGCATTGCTCGTATTGACGATGCAATTAGGTTTCGGATTACTCGAGACAGGGACGCTTCGGGCGAAGAACGCCGGTCACGTCGCGGTCAAACAAATTATCAGCCTCTCTGTGGCGGCACTCGCTTTTTGGGCGGTCGGGTTCGGTCTCTCGTTCGGTGACGGGACAACTTGGTTTGGAACAGAAGGATTCTTCTTAAGCGGATCGTTCACAAGCCTCGACTGGGCGAACGTCTCCATCGACGTCAAATTCTTATTCCAGTTATCATTCGTTGCAGTTTCTCTCGCCATCGCGTGGGGTGGATTTGCGGAACGGGCTAAGCTTTCTGCCTACGTTCTGTTCGGTATCTTCTTCGTTGCCATCCTCTATCCAATCGTCGCTCGCTCAGTATGGGCTGGTGGAATGCTCGGATCAATGGGGATGCAAGACTTCGCAGGTTCGGCGGTCGTTCACCTTCAAGGTGGGATGGCGGCTCTCATGGCAACAATCATTTTGAAACCACGTCGTAAGACGGAATCACTCGCTGGTCATAACCATGTGTTAACAGTCGTGGGTGGTCTCGTCCTCTGGCTTTGCTGGTTCGGCTTTAACGCCGGTTCGACAATGTCGGTCGCTGACGGATTCTTCGGTTACGTCGCATTGACAACAATGCTCGCCACAGCAGCTGGTGCGCTCGGTGCTCTGGCCATCGTCATGCTCCATCGGAAGACGGCAGATATCCCGACAATCGTCAACGGAGTACTCGGGGCGCTCGTCGCCATCACGGCAGCATGTGCGTTCGTCGAACCGTGGGCAGCCGTCGTCATCGGGGCACTCGCATCGGTCGCAACATATGGAACGAGCATCTTGATGGCGAAGTATGTGGATGACCCGCTCTGCGCCTTCTCCGTACACGGAGTCGCAGGAATCATCGGAACACTCGCACTCGGCTTCTTCGCATCGCCTCGACTCGTTGAGATCACAGGGATCGGTTCTGCCGGACTCTTCTACGGTGGCGGATTGACACAGCTCGGTGTACAGACACTCGGTGTGGTGATCGCGATGGTCATCGCCGGCGGTGGAAGTTACGCCTTCTTGAAACTTCTCGATGTCACAATCGGACTCCGTGTCACAGAAGAACAAGAAGATGTCGGCCTCGACATCGCAGAACATGGTGTATCGGCATACGGTGAAGTCGAAGAAACAACCGAGAAACCAGGACGCCTACCGAAGATTCTCGGTTCGAGCGTATCGGTCATGTCACCTAAAAAATAATCTACTCACGTGAGAAGGACATCCCGCACAGGATGTCCTTCTTTTTAATTCAATCGACTCAAGTAATAGCGTGTGACCATGACAGACAAGACCAATCCGACCGCCGCATCCCATGTGGCACCAAAAGCGACAGATGCAATCACTAGAGCGACGGACTGGATGACGAGCAGTCGCATCGCCCACCACGAATACCCTGCGATTCGCTCATCGCGTGTAATCGGTAGCCAGGAAACGATGGAAATCGCTTCTAACCGTTTAAATAAAGGAACGAGCTGTAACGCGGTCAAGCCTACAAAGAGTGGCGTAACCAAGCCGACGTACCATTCTCCCGACATCCACATGACAATGATCGCCACTACGGTCAAACGCAGAATTAAATCAAGTGAGTCGTTCGAACGGAGAATACGAAGTCCGTACACGTAACGTGAAGCGTCCACGCGCCGTAGGACCCGATTTTCTAGAAGCCGCGTCAACACGCGGCGCTCTCGAACCTCTTCTTTCAAGGTCGGCAAATCGACGAACCAGCTGATGACTCGTTCAAACTGAGCCCGACTCTTCTCCTCAAGCACCAACCAGTGTAAGAGCGGGATGCGCTCGTTTCGTTTCACATGTAAGAAAACGAACGGCATGAACGCGGGCACCCATGCCCACGCTGTCCAATCCATTAGAAGACAAGCGCCGCTCACGAGCGCAAACGGTAGGATTGTCCATTCACGCACGCCTTCCACTTTTGCCAAACGGCCTGCAGCTGACAACATGACCATCGTCACGACGAAAGATAACACTTCAATACTCGAATAACTCTCTGTCCGTACGAGGAGCGGAAGTAAAACGAGCAGGACGAGCAATCCACGTAGTGCAGCAAAAACAAGATTAAATAAACGCACCCCGATCATATAGAAACGAATATCTCCTAACTCTGGAAGTAAAAACACTTGATCCGCCTCCTGGACGAATGTTCGCGGGCGATGACCGAGCGGCATGATTAAAAGGACCGCCGCAGCAATCCACGTCCCGGGGAATGTCCCATCGATTCGTTCTAAGAAGCTATTGTAGACGAACGCCCCGTAAATCAAGGTGAAATAGAGCGTGAACAGCAGTCCTCCGTTTGCAACGTAGCGACTGTACTTGACGACCTCTTCCATCCAGGTCCCGAGCCTTGCTGTAAATCGATTCATGACGACCGTTCCTCCGAAGCGATTGCTTCTACATATATGTCATCAAGTGTCGCATCAGGCGACAATCGATACACGTCACGTAACTCCGCCGCTGTTCCGCTTGCGATGACGACTCCTTGATGGAGGAAGACGAATCGGTCGCAGTGCCGCTCTGCCGTCTCGAGGATATGGGTGGACATTAAAATCGCACAGTCTTGTTTATATTCATCAAACAACTGAAGCAATTGACGAATCGCTAGTGGGTCGAGACCGACAAATGGTTCATCAACAATCAAGAGCGGCGTTTTCGTCACAAGCGCACACAAGATCATCGCTTTTTGACGCATCCCTTTTGAAAAGACGGAAGGGAACCAGGCGAGTTGTTTTTCCATTCGCATCTCTTTCGCCAAACGTTTCGTGCGCGCAGCCAACTCGTCCGGATTCACATCGTACGCCTTCCCCATCAATTCAATATGTTCTTGCAACGTTAACGTTTCATATAAAATTGGTGTCTCCGGTATGTAACTTACTTTTTTACGATAGTTCTTTTCAGAGGAATTTAATGTCTCACCATCAATTTCGATTTTTCCGGAGAGGGGTGACAATAACCCCAAAATGTGTTTGATTGTCGTCGATTTTCCAGCTCCGTTTAGCCCTATCAAACCGACGAGCTCCCCTTTTTTTACTTCAAACGAAATGTCATGCAAAACTTGTTTACCGAGATATCCGCCGTTCAATCGATCGACGTGCAGCATGAAAACCACACCTTTCATTTTCATCTTTTTTTCGTGGTATATGTTTTAAATGTTGTCACATGGGAATAATCTGAACTGTAAGGCATTTTAAAATAAACATCAATACTTCCATTGTTCCACAAAATCGTTGTAAAGAACAATGGGCAAAAAGAGGAAGGAGAAATGAATGATGGGGTTTATTCTTTATTTGATTATCGGAGGTATCATCGGTTGGTTAGCAGGATTAATTTTAGGTAAGGACGTACCAGGTGGAATCATTGGTAACATCATCGCGGGGATTATCGGTGCATGGTTGGGTGGACTTATCTTTGGTAACTTCGGACCAATCGTTGCGGATATCGCGATTATCCCGGCTCTTATCGGTGCGATTATCCTAATCTTGATTGTATCGTTCGTTATGAAATCAATGCGTAAAAAATAAGATTATGTATCGGAGGGGCTTCCATTGTGGAATGTCCCTCTTTTTTCATTGGATCAGTAAATACATTGCCTCGTTTTTTTCGATAAACTGTTTCTCGGTCTCAAGACCAAAGAACGTAAAGAATGATTCGAAGAACGATTGACCGTAATCCCACTCTGTTCCGAGTGGGTGTTCCGACTTCGCTTTCGGTTCACCGAGGAGGGCAATCAAATCATCTGGTCGTTTATCGAGGTCGACCCGAATCGATTCCACTTCCTCATCTTTAAACGTGATAGCCAATCGCTCATAGTCCCATTTTCCTTCACGCTTTCCAGCCGGTTCACCAAGCGTTTCTTGAACTTGCTGACTAGACTGCCCAATTAAAGAATCGACCGTTTCGAGTGAGTGACCCGTTTGAGCCTCCACTTCAATTTCAATCAACTCAGCCCGCTTCAAATCAAATTGTCCGGCAATGGCTTCGTTCGATTCAGGCATAAGGGCATACTCAATGGATTTAGAAGATATCAATTGAATCGTTTCGGTTTCCGTGACCGTCTCTCCATTTGTCACCGCCACCGCTTTGACATCATATTGTCCCGGCATCTGTTCAAACGATAACGTATCATCGGCTTCATCAATCCGTCCTACCTGTTGTCCATCAATCCAAATATTCGTCAATGGGACATCCGAGGTCACATCAATCCGTTGTGGGAGTAGTTCAATTCGATAGTCAGAAAAGCCATACCGTCCTTCCCCCGTGTCGATCAAACGAAATAATCCGTCCGCCTCCATACCCGACGTTCGGTTGGCTCGGTCTTTCGCAACTTCTGCGATGGCCTCTCCTCGAATGGACTTTTCATCGTTCAACCACCCCATAAATCGCAGAGCCTCCGCTCGCGTTAAAGGTTCACCAAGATATTCGACTTTTTCTTCAAAAAAGGTACGGTCTTCTTCTAATAAGGCCTCTTTGAATGCGACGTGAATTTTATCTTGTTCTGCCGCCGGCTTGTATGCATATAAATAGAAAACAATGGCTCCAACTAAAATCGTGAAACTAGATATGAACAGAAAGACTTTCGGACTCCGTTCTTTTTTTCTACTTCTCGTATATGGCATTTGCTCACCTCCTTTGCGCTCACTTATCTTCTATTATAGAGGGAATCCATCTCGCTTCCTATCGTTCTTGCGCCCGAACTTCCGTGTTATGATGGAACAGAAACGACATTTAAGAATGGAGGAATGAAGATGCACACAGATCCGACCTGTATCTTTTGTAAAATCGCGAAACAAGAAATCCCATCTTATCGGGTATATGAAGACGAAGCGGTCGTCGCTTTCCTCGACCTCTCTCAAGTGACGAAAGGACATACGCTCGTCATCCCAAAACATCATGCGAAAAACGTATATGAATTGCCAGAAGACGTGGCAGCAGATGTCTTCAAACGCGTCCCAACCATCGCCAAAGCGATTCAACGTGAAACGGGTGCCATCGGAATGAACGTCTTATCGAATGCCGAAGAAGTTGCCGGACAAACGGTGTATCACTTCCATATCCATTTGATTCCGCGCTTTGGACACGAGGATGGATTCGGCGCGAAGTGGATCACGCAAAATGACGCCTTCACGTCAGAAGAACTCACTACCCTTGCATCGAACATTCATGCCCACGTATAAACAGACAGAGACCCGTCATCGACGGGTCTCTTTTATGATTGATTAATTGAGTCACGATGGCGTTTTCGTTCCTCTTCTAGTTGCGCCCGCTCGACCTGAAGCTTAATTGCCACTTCGTATAGCTGTTGACGCGTCTTGACAGATGTCGCTTGTTCAAATTCTTTTCGTAATTTCGTTAGACGGGCATCTATTTCAAGCATCCGCTTTTCTCGCATCGATTCTTCACGTGCCTGTTCCGTTTGCTTCGACGCCTCGTATCCCGCCTCTAGTGTATTCATAATGGATTCGGCCCAAGTGTCATCTCCCAGTCGTTTCGCAGCGAGATACAGGTCAAGCATGTCATCTACCCAACGCTTCGCTTTCTCCACTGAGGATCACCTTCCTTTACCTGTATTTTAAAATAAAATGATTTTTCGGTCAAAAATGAATGTTCTGAAAAATTTTATTTGCGATATAGGTTTTTAATCACTCTTTTTTGGTAAAATAATATGAAAAGAATGTAATTCTGATTATCCGAGCTTGAGGAGGGGAATGAATTGTCGAGTCGCCAACGTCGAGATTGGATTGTTTTCGGCTTTGTTTTAGCATTTTTAGGAGTCGCCACGGTAAAGAAACTGGCGCGAGGAACTGCAAATGATGCCGCTGCTCAACAACATCGAGCATCTACAATCACTACGCTAAAAGAACAATTTGGGAATGTGGCGAAACATGCATCGCAGGTTGCCGCCGCAGGAAAACTGCAAGGAAAAGAATTGACTGACCAAGTGAAAGCCGAAGTCGAACGCTATCAACAAGACATTCAGCCTTCAGTCGAGCGCATCCAAGGGAACCTTCAGGAACTCTCGAACGTACAGTCTGCTATGACTGACAAAACCGTCAATCAAACACAGTGAGTGTTTGAGGTCATCGTCCGTCGATTACATTTGACTTTTTATCCGGAAAGGATGGATCGAGATGGAACACGAAAAAGAATTCACTGGCCCTGAGGCCATGCTCTATAGCCACAAAATCATTCAATTGAGTAAGGCTTTGTGGAAAACCGTCGAAAAAGACTGGCAAAACTGGATCAAACCGTTCGACTTAAATATCAATGAACATCACATCTTATGGATTGCTCACGCTTTAGGCGGTGCATCGATTTCAGAAATCGCAAAATATGGCGTCATGCACGTCTCGACTGCTTTCAACTTCTCGAAGAAGTTAGAAGATCGTGGATTACTTACGTTTTCTAAAAAAGAGACGGACAAACGAAACACGTACGTTCAATTGACACCTGAAGGCGAGTCATTACTACTCGAAACGATTCATGCATTCGACCCAGAAGGGAACGGCGTATTCCGCGCTTCCCTCCCGCTTCAAGAACTATATGGAAAGTTCCCCGACTTAACAGATATGACGGCTATCGTACGTCGCTTATACGGGGATAACTTTATGGATATCTTTGCGGAAACGTCAAAAATGATCACAGAAGAGGCAGGCAGACGCCCTGATGAGGATGAACTCAGTCAAGAAGCCTGACCTGCCGATAAAGTGGTTCTGTGACGTCTAACTCGATTCCTTGTCGGACACATGCCTCAAGAATCGTTTTGACGTCAAGTCTCACATCTAACATACCTGCAAAATGGACGAGCAATGGTTCTATGGACGTATATCCGTAGCGCAATTGCTCGTTTTGCTGTGCCCGAATCTCCTCAAGCAATTGATAAAATGACTCGACTTCTTGTTTCGTCAAATTCGCTCGAATCACCTCATATTCGAACGGACGGTCTGTCCAATCGACAATCTCGAGTAAGATCTTCATCTGATAGGCTAAATGCTCGACCTTCTCCTCTAGTGACACTTCCCTCACCCCATCATTTCACATTCTATTTCATCATTATACGACAGGATTGTGTGCTATGATACTGTACAGACAAGAGAACAGCTGTCATGATTAGGAAAATGTGATATAGTCGGACTTAGAAACTTTAAAGAATTATTAGGGGTGGAATACATGTCAAACGGAATGACGAACGAACCAAAAAAGCAAGATAAAAAATTCTCAACTGGCGCACTCGTCGGTGCATCTGCAATCGCACTCATCATCGGTGCTGGCGGTACGTATGCGGCAACGAACGCAGGCGGCGGAGAGTCAGATAATTCAGCAGTCGTCACATACAAAGGCGGCGAAATCACACGCGGTGAAATCACGGATATGAGCTACGACCGCATGGTGCCACAACTCGCATTCCAAGAGACGATGAATGCACTTCTTGAAAAAGAATACGGTGACCAAGTCGACCAAGAAAAAGTAGATGAAGAGTTCAGCAAGACAAAAGAACAGTTCAACTCAGAAGAAGAGTTCGAACAAGCGATTCAACAAGCCGGTATGAGCGGTACGGAAGAGTTTAAAGAAGCGCTTCGCGGACAGATGCTCGTTGACGCTGCGAAATCGAAACTTGTCGATGTGACCGATGAAGAAATCGAAGCACAATTCGCAAAAGAGAACGTGGAAGTGGAAGCTAGCCACATCCTCGTTGAAACTGAAGAAGAGGCACAAGACATCATCAAAGAGTTGAATGACGGTGCAGACTTCGCTGAACTTGCGAAAGAAAAATCAACGGATACTGGTTCAGGAGAACAAGGTGGAGAACTCGGTTTCTTCTCTGCTGGTAAGATGGTACCTGAATTCGAAGAGTACGCATTCAAAGAAGATGTCGTTGGTAAAATCTCTGAACCGGTTCAATCTCAGTTCGGTTTCCATGTCATCAAAGTGACAGACCGTAAAGAGAAAGACTTGAAACTCGAAGACGAGAAAGATCGTATTCGTGAAGAATTGGCAGCTGAAAAATCAGCTTCTGTCGATGCGAACAAAATTTACGCTGAGTTGATTGAAAAATACAACGTTGACGTAAAAGATGCAAAAGCAGAACAACAATTTGACGCTGTTAAAGAAGCGATTAAAAACGCAGACGAATCTTCAGAAGAACCTGCAGCAGAATCAACTGAACAGTAATCACAAAGGGGTACTCCATTGCTGGAGTGCCCCTTTTTCGTTGATCATCTATTATAGATTCGGGCGATAGAAGGCACGGTTATCGAGTGCCATGACACGCTCCGTGAATGTCCCCGGCTCGACCCCTTCATACGCTTTCTCAAACATGTTCATGCGCGCATCAATATTATCAATGAAGAATAACATCTCCGCTTCAGGCAACTGTGGCGCATTCGCAGATCCCCATTCCGGCTTCCCGTGATGGCTTAAGACGAGATGTTGCAACAAGGTCGTCACTTCGCGGTCCGTTCCAAGTTCCCGTGACACAACTTCAAGTTCCGATGCCATAAGTGACAAATGACCGAGTAATTTTCCTTCGAGTGTGTATTCTGGCGTAATCGCATCAGACAATTCGATGACTTTCGCCAAATCATGCAAAATCACACCCGCAATCAAAAGATCACGATTCAAGGATGGATACAGTTCACACATCGTATCCGCGAGCTTCAACATCGACATCACATGAAATGCCAGTCCCGAATAGACCGCGTGATGATGTCGAACGGCAGCCGGATACGTAAAGTATGCCTCTTCATGACGATTGACGACTTCCTCGACAAGACGGCGAATCTCATCGTGTTGAAGTGACGTGATGAATCCACGAATCGTCGTCTCGAGCTCTGACTTCGGAATCGGAGCCGATCGGACGTACGGTGCGATGTCTATTTCCTGCTCGATGATTGAAATTTGTTTTAGTTTCAACTGGGTGCGCCCCCGATAGTCCATCACTTCCCCGGCCGCATGGACGATTTTTTTCGTCGCATACTTCTCGGTATCGGCACTATCCCATAATTTCGTTTCGATTTCACCACTCTCGTCGCAAAGGATTAATGTTAAATAAGGTTTCCCGTTCCCGGCAAGTCCCTTATACGATTGTTTGATCATGACATATTGGTCTAGCGTGTCGCCCACTTTGAGCTGACCGATTTTTGTCGTCAATGAAAGCACCTCTCTCTTGTTCAGTACCTTCATCTTAACGAAAGTTTGAGACAGATGCCAACATTCCTGACAATTTGGGAATACTATCAATATAGTGAATTGGAGGAATGGATGATGGAATGGGATTGGTATACACGACCGGAAGATTATATTCATGTTGATCAGCTATATGCTCAAGCCTATACGTATTGGCTTGAACAATTGACGACCTCAAATGTGACGAAGATTGTCGTCGAGAATGGATATATGTATGGTTCACTCACACTCGACTATGAACAGTTAGAACGGGAACCACAAAAAATTGGACATTACTTCATTGGACCTGATTTTTTATGGACAATCGGCTTTGATGATTTGCACCATGAGTCCGTTTTCGCCAAACAATGCGATTCTCCAATCGAGGCGTTTTATGAGTTGCTTGCCGAACGGATGAACAACTACTTTCACGGTATCGATGAGTTTGAAGAACGTTTGATGGCAGCTCAACGTGAAATGACGGGACAAGTTCCCGCTACGTTCATGAATGAGATTTTTGGTCTTCGCAGTGAGATTGAACGGTGGTCGGATACGGTCACTCCATATAAGGAGCTTGTCATGGCGGGACGAGAAGCTTTTTTAACGATCGATTTGCAGCAGTTGAAGTCGTATCAGCTTGCCGATTATCGAGTCAGTCGATTGCTGACACTCATCAATCATTATCAAGAAGACGTGATTGCGATGACAGACCTCGCCTCCACCCTGTCAAACTTCCGAGGGAACGAAATCATGAAGGCGCTAACCGTCTTCACGGCGCTGACGACTCCCGTCGTTGCATTCGGTGCGGTTTGGGGAATGAACTTTAAAAACATGCCTGAACTGGAATGGCCGCTTGGATATGGATTCGCCTGGCTCATGATTCTTCTCTTCACGCTCATCATCCAAGTGTGGCTGAAACGGAAGAATTGGATCGGGTCATTGCTACAGTTTCCGAATCAGACGACTTCAACGAAACATCGGTCAAAACAAAAATCTCAAAAAACGAACAAAAGTTCGGTATAATGAAAGAAAAGTGATTCACACAAGAAAGGTGATGTTATGGAACGACTCATCATTCATGTGGACATGGACGCATTTTATGCCTCTGTCGAACAGCGTGACCGTCCTAACTTACGAGGAAAGCCCGTCATCGTCGGAGGTCCTCCCCACAGCCGCGGGGTCGTCGCGACATGTTCCTATGAGGCGAGGAAATACGGCGTACACAGCGCGATGTCATCACGTCGCGCTTTTGCCTTGTGTCCCCATGCGACGTTTGTCAAACCACGGTTTCAGGCCTATCGACAAGTCAGCGCACAAGTGATGGAGATTTTTAAGTCGGTCACACCGCTCGTCGAACCACTCTCGCTCGATGAGGCTTACCTCGATGTGACGGAGAATTCGTTATTGAGTACATCCGGACCCTTTATCGCCCGGTATATATTAGGCGAGATTAAGCGTCGCACCGGCCTCACCGCATCTGCCGGAGTCGCACCGTCAAAGTTTGTCGCGAAAATCGCTTCAGGATTTGAGAAACCAAATGGACTCACGGTCGTTCCGCTCGATGAAGTGGCAACCTTTCTGGCTCCCCTCTCCATCGAAGCCATGCATGGCGTCGGAAAAGTGACCGCCCAAACGCTTTATAAAAGTGGTTATCATACGATCGGTGACCTTCAACAAACTCGTCCTGAGCAACTGAAAGCCATCTTTGGACACGATCGTGGGCAACAACTGTATGAACTGGCACATGGACGCGATACGCGTCCTGTCGTGGCCACGCGGGAGCGTAAGTCGATTGGATCAGAAACGACGTTCGCATTTGATATCGATGACCCGGAAGAAGTGTTCGAACGGGTCATTCCGGAGATGGAGGACGTATTGCGTCAGCTCGATCGCCGCGACTTGAGCTGTCAAACGGTCACCATCAAAATAAAGACGAGCGAGTTTCAGGCTCGGAGTCATCAAATCAAATTAAACCACCCGACGCATGACCACGATGAGATTAGACGACTTGCCAGACGTCTTTTCGACGAGATGAACGTCACCGAGCCCGTCCGTTTGATCGGACTGACCGTATCCGATTTGATCCCCCGAACTGAATCGACACGACAGCTGACATTCGACGAACTGACAAAACCTTCTCTTGAAGAATGAATGACCATTCATTAAAATGAAGAAAAGGGGGTCGTGTGAATGGAAACATACACGGTGACAGGATTTGAAAATGATGGCACGCTCGTATTGAATGAAATGTTCGAAGCGAGCGACGATCAGTCGGCCAAACAACAAGGGCTCGGCATGCTTCGTGCTGCTGGACATGAGCATAAAGGGGCGCGTATCGTACGACGGGGACAACTCATCTACTTCGAGCGTTGCAAATTACCGGGGAAACTGAAAGGGACGGCATCTTAACAAAAGTAGACCAGGACAATGATTGTCTTGGTCTACTTTTCATTCACCATATTTTTTATTCCACGCATCCTGCCATTCTTGAAGATCGGGGTGAATATCCTCAAGCGATTCTCCGCTCAAACTATATCCGTTCCCTGAACCTGATCCGTCTGTCACGGGGAATGATGTCCCGCCGATGACCTTTCCATCCACAATCATTACCGAGACAGCAGTCTGTCCTGCAGGAGATTGCTCACCAATCGGGTGATCTTTCACCGTAAAGTTTTCGTAGTAGATGGACTTACCGACGTATTCATCCGGTGATACCGGTTGTAGTCCCCAAACGTTCCGTTCACGATCCTCTGCCAGTTCCTCTAAGGTCAAGGTACTCGTATGCTCGCCTTCATAAGAGACAATCGGGTACTGTTGTTCCTCGAGATACGCTTCGGCCACCTGCCCGTTCTCCGTCATCTCCGGTTCTGATTCAGTTTCCATCTCTTTCCCACACGCAACAAGAAACAGGCAGAAGAATACAATCATCCATTTTTTCATCATCGTCCCCCCTTTCATCTGCTGATTCCTCTATTTTCGATACTTGTCCCAAAAAATCCTATTCAAAATGGGAAGAGGAAGAGAATCATCAGAATTCCTATAATTCCCGTGATGAGTTGCAACGGCACACCGACTTTGATAAAATCCATGAACCGATAGTTGCCGATACTAAAGACCATCGCATTTGTCGGAGATCCGAACGGGGTCATAAAAGCGAGTGATGCCGAGATGGCGACCGCAACGACGAATGGAACCGGACTGACAGTCATCGATTCGGCGAGTGCAATCGCAAGGGGGACGAACAAAATAGCGGTTGCTGTATTCGAGATGATTTGACTAAGAATCATGGTGGAGACGAATAAGACGACGAGTACCCAAGTGGGACCAAAGTCGGCAAACGTCCTTTCAATCCATGCAACGACCCATCCCATGATTCCCGCCTTTTCAAGCGCCGTTCCTACCGGGATCATGGCCGCAATCAAGACGAGCGAGGACCATTGAATGGATTGATAGGCGACGTCCATCTGTCGGACAGCTCCACTCAACACCATCGCTAGCGCAGCCATCCATACGGCAACGGTCGGGTCGACCCATTCGAACATGAACAGGAGCAACAACGTGAGCATGATGATGCCTGCTGCGAGCTGATGACGCCCGGATACGACTCGATTGGCCACCTCGGCCACCCGTTCATTTGATAACAGGTCATGTGTCTCTCGTTCCATCCGCTCTAAATCATCCCATGTCCCTTGTACCATCAACATGTCCCCTTGTTTCAGTGGGGTGTCTTTCAATCGCACGTGTGCAATCTCTTCTTGTGGTCGGATGACTTTTAAGACATTGACATGAAACTGATTACGTAACTGACTCTCACTGATCCGCTTCCCGATTAGTCGACTCCCCCCTGGGACCGTGAACAGGAGAACCCCTCCGGTTTGATCATCTACACGGGTGGCCTCAATCGGTTCAAATGGAATCTGTTCTTTTTCGGAAAAGTTCCGAACGTGCCGTTCCTCGCCGCTGACAAGTAATTCCCCCGGACGTAGTACGGTGTCCGCATGAGCCGTCTCATGATGGTGTCGTCCATGAACTCGTTCCTTCAAGACTATAACCCCTTCATGAGACCATGGAAGGTCACGTAACTGTTTCCCAATTAACGGATGACTCTTTGCAATCGACATCACATAGACGTTTGGACGCAATGGCTCACTCACCTCCGTTTTCGACCACTGTTTCGCCCCACCTTGATCGAGTAAGCGGTTCCCGATTAGCCGGAAATAAATCAGTCCGATCACCATCACGACCAGACCAATTGGAAACAATGAAAAGAATCCGAGCGGTTCATCTACGAGGCCACGGAGCGCTTCTGCCGCAACAAGATTGGGAGGAGTCCCAATCAGTGTCATCGTTCCACCGATGCTAGAAAAAAAGGCGAGTGGCATGAGATAAGAATCCGTAGACTGTTGGATTTTTCGTGCCATTACCATCACAACGGGAATGAGCAAGGCGACGGTACCCGTATTGGACATGACACTCGACAAGAGCGTCACCGTCAACATAAACAGATAGAATAAACGCGTCGCATTCCCTCCCGCGTATGGAACAAGCAAAGAAGCCAACCGTTCCGCCAGACCAGAATGAAACAATCCCGCTCCGACCACGAACAGTCCAGCAATCATCAAGACGACCGGATTGGAGAAACCAGCCATCGCCTCACCTGGGGTCAATTGTTGTGTGAGCACGAGGCAAACGAGTCCAATCAATGCCACTAAGTCCGCCCGTAACCATCCTGCTATGAAAAAGAAAATCATCCCTAAAAGGATTATCACCGTGATCATGCTGATTCACCCTTTCGCTATTGTCACAATTTCATTATAACCCACTTTATGTAAGCGCTTACTTAAAGCGTGTGACAATCTCATCAACAAAAAAACGGATGGCTCTAAAGCCATCCGCACATCATTTGTTATTGAACTTCGTTTTCGTTCACCATCGGGGCATAAAGCTCCTCAAGTGGTTTCATGATGATTTTCGTCACTTCTGTGACGAGTTGGTGCATGCGTTGCTCTTCTTGCATGAGCTCCATGATCAATTCGTTCTGTTGAACGTTCATCATTTTCGTTTGCGCATCCATCATTTCCTGCTCAGAGATTTCCTCTCCTTGCATCTGCTTTTGTTGAAGCGTCATTTGGATGTTACGGAAGTCAGCGAACAACTGGTTCGCTTCCGCATCCGCATTGACACGATCGTATAAAGAAGAGAGTGTTGTGAACTCTTCAGAATCGCGAAGTGCTTTCTCCAATTGGTAAGCTTGGTCGTACAAGTTTGTTTGTGACATGTAACGTCCTCCTAAATGCTATTAGGGTTAGCCATCACAAGATGGCAATCAACCCTTGAATCAACCCAATCATACCACCTAACAGCGCACCAAGCCATGTTATTGCCCGGAACTCTCGTTTCGAGATCGATAAGACGATCTCTTCGAGGTACGACGTGTCGAGTGATTGGACCTGCTCTTGCACAATCTTATCAATCTTCAATCGGTCCATGATCGTCTCCATTTGGTTCGTGAAGCGCTCAATGACAAGCGTGACACCTTGTGGAACGAGTTCGTCGACAATGCGGGATTCGACGGACTGTGTATACGACGATATCGGACGATCCAATAATTGTCCGATTGGCAAACGAGATACGACTTGGTCTGTGATGCCATCGATGAGTCGTGCTTCTAGTCGATCATCGATCAGTGTATCGACCGTCTTCTCACTGAATCGCTCAAATTCACGCGTAATCATCGTCGTCATTCCGTCACGGGTCGATTGACCACGTAAGATGTTGACGATTTCTGGTCGAACCATCTCGACAAAGTTCATGTTTTGAATGAACCCTGCGATAAATCCGAGACGACGCTGGACGAACGAGTCAACCATGTGACGAAGTTGCGCCTCACCTTCAGGAGAATAGAAATATTCCTCTGATTTGACGAGAAGCGCCTCCACGATTTCAGGAATGACCACTCGTACACGGTCCATCCCTTCTTCTCCAAGTAACTCAAACAGCTTTCGTTCTTTCACTTCAGCCATGACGTTCGATAGCTCGTCACGTAATTTGTCATCTGCTAGCGTGAGGAATCGTGCCTCTGCGTTCGGATAGAGGGGTTCCAATAGCTCGCGAACCGTCTTATCCGAGCGTAACATCGTCTGAACCTCTTGTTGCGCAAAGTGCGTAATATGCGTCGTCACTTGGTCATCTAGCAATCGCTTCCGCATACCCTCTGGTGTCAATAAGTGTTTGACGACCGTCTTCCCTAGACTAGATGCCAGTTCATCTCGACGTTTCGGAATGAGTCCTGGTGTAAAAGGAATCCGGAATGAACCGATGTATTTCGGTTCATGTGGTCGGAACAACATCTTGATGGCGAGAAAGTTGGTCACGCCCCCGATGGTCGCCCCAATCAATATCATGAGTAAAATCTTTAATAACCCGTCCAAACTGCAAGCCTCCGATCTGAAATATGATACATTGTTGTTGAGGTGATAGTATTGAATACGTTTGATCGTATTAAATCGATTTTTCCGACTGCTGTCCATCGGTCGGAAGATGCATCTGGTGACCTTGATTGGTTCGAGACGCAAGATGGTACCCTATTCGGACTCCCCGCGTTCGAATTGAGCGAACGCGAACAAAAGCTGTTGGCGATGTGGGCGACGCCAATCCTTCAATCAGACCCCCATCAACGAAAATGGCAAGCAACACTTCAAGATGAGACGTTTCGTTTTGAGCAACCGTTTCGGCTCATCTCTCTTTCTCTCCAAGAAGCAGAAGAAGAATCGTTCGAATCCTTCGTCAATATCGTCCGTGACTTTATGCCGCATGCCGAGGTCATCTTGATGTCGACACGACATATCGAGCTAATTGAGCAAAGCCCATTCGTCGATCTTCAGGAGTTTGAGGACGTATTGCGCGCCATTGCGAGTGACTGTTTCATCGAGGCATATGCTGTCTATAGTGAACGTCCACAAGGTTCGCTTGCCCATGTGTATCGTCAACATCAATTGCTCATGCCATACGCACGTATGTCTACTAAAACTTACCCTGCTAGTCAATTATTATACCATTATTTACTACAACAGGACTCAAAAGAGCGGATGCACCTCACTGCGCCGCTGATGCAAATGCTCGATTTGTCGACGATCGAACTATTAGAGGCGTTGTTTCGTCACTCGTTAAATGTCTCCCATACCGCCAAAGCACTGTTCATGCATCGAAACACGCTAAATTATCGGCTCGATCGCCTGTTTGAGACGACCGGTTACGATGCTCGAACGTTCTATGACGCTAGCCTCCTTCAACTCATGGTCATGTTGCACAAATCCGATTAACGGTTTTTGTGCAACTTGTCCATATTCAATGCAAACGGTTTCATCATATAATCATTCTTGTAAGCGCTATTATATACACATAGATTCTTTAGGAGGCTAACGACATGGCAGAAATTCGTTTAGAACACATTGATAAAATTTACGATGGTGGCGTAAAGGCCGTCAGCGATTTCAACTTGCATATCAAAGACCGTGAGTTCATCGTCTTTGTCGGACCGTCTGGTTGCGGAAAATCGACGACACTTCGTATGATCGCAGGACTTGAAGAGATTTCAAACGGTGACTTTCTCATTGACGGGAAACGAATGAACGATGTCGCTCCTAAAGATCGTGATATCGCCATGGTCTTCCAAAACTACGCACTTTATCCGCACATGAGCGTCTACGACAACATGGCGTTCGGGTTGAAGCTCCGTAAGTTCCCAAAAGACGAGATTGATCGTCGCGTAAAAGACGCTGCCCGCATTCTCGGTTTGGAAGAATACCTCGAGCGTAAACCAAAAGCGCTCTCAGGTGGACAACGTCAGCGTGTTGCCATCGGTCGTGCGATCGTCCGTGACGCAAAAGTCTTCTTGATGGATGAGCCACTCTCAAACTTGGATGCGAAACTCCGTGTACAAATGCGTAAAGAGATCATTCAACTCCACAACCGCTTGGACACAACGACGATTTACGTTACCCATGACCAAACGGAAGCGATGACACTCGCTACACGGATCGTCATCTTGAAAGACGGAATCATTCAACAAGTCGGTTCGCCGAAAGAAGTATATGATCATCCAGACAACATCTTCGTCGCCGGCTTCATCGGTTCACCATCGATGAACTTCTTCCGCGGTACACTCGCAGAAGGCAAATTCATCACGAACGGTGAAGAAGTCAACGTACCAGAAGGGAAAATGAAGACGCTTCGTGATCGTGGCTATGTCGGAAAAGAGCTCGTCCTCGGAATTCGTCCGGAATCAATCCACGATGAGCCAATCTACATCGACTCACCAACGACACACACGTTCAAAGCGCACATCGATGTCGCTGAGCTCATGGGGTCTGAGTCTTACCTCTACGCTGAACTCGGTGGACAACAGTTCACAGCACGCGTTGACGGTCGCTCGAACATCCACATGGGTGACGATGTCGAACTCGCACTCGATATGACAAAAGCACACTTCTTCGACGGAGAAACTGAAGCAGTCATCCGTTAAAGCATACAAAAAACCTCGATTCGTCTGAATCGAGGTTTTTTCTTATCGAATTGCGTAGCGCTGTTCGAGTTTGTGTTGACCGGCTTGGATCAAGGTCGATAAAATCCAGTAAATCGACGCTGAGAACAAGAGCAACGGCATGACCAAATACGTCGTGGCCGCAATCTGGTCAGACACGTACGTCAACTCCTGAACCGCGATGACCGTCCCGAGGGATGTCGACTTGATGATGTCGATGACCGAGTTCGAGACAGGTGGGATGGCACGTGAGAGTGCCTGTGGGAAAATGATGTCTTTGAAACGTTTCATTTTCGGAATGCCGAGTGCGACACTTGCCTCCACTTGTCCTTTGTCGACCGAGTTGATGGCTGCTCGGAACGCTTCTGAGATATAGGCTGCAAAGTGGAAGCCTAATCCAAAGATGAGCGACTGCATCCCACTGAGTTGAACGAACCCGGTGAGCCCGACATATAAAATCAACAATTGAAGTAAGAGCGGTGTTCCACGGAAGAACGAAATGTACGTCCGTGTGAACAACCGTACGATTTTAATCGGACTACTATGAAGTAAAGCGATGATCAGACCGAGCGCCAAGGCGAGAAGAATCGACAGGGCACTGGCGATCAACGTGAGCTGGATGGCTTCAAGATAGGCCGAGCGGTTCTCTATGACGGTCGTGATCAGTTCATTCATTGACTGATATCCTCACCGAAGTACTTCTCACCGATTTCTTTCATCGTGCCGTCTTCTTTCATCTCTGTGAGCGCGTCGTTCAACTTGTCAAGCACGTCGCTATCTTGACGTGTCATGAATCCAGCTTCACTTGTGTTGAAGATATCACCGACTGCTTTGACGTCATAACCTGTTTTTTCAAGTTCCGTCAAGATGAAGAGACGGTCGTTGAGGGCAGCGTCCAAACGACCCACTTCGAGGTCTTGAAGGACTTGGTTCGCCCCTTTGTAGAATTTCACTTCAGCGCCAGCTTCTTCAGCCATTTGTGCATAAGCAGAACCTTGTGTCGATCCGACTACTTTTCCGTCAAGATCGTCGATCCCTTGGATGTCATTGTTGTCTGAACCAACGATGACTTGAGCTCCTGACACCGCGTACGGGTCAGAGAATGCATAGTTCTCTTTACGTTCCTTTGTGATGCTCATTTGGTTAGCAATCATGTCGATGCGTTCAGCGTCGAGTGCCGGGACAAGTCCTTTGAAGTCCATTGCTTCGTATTCCACTTTATAACCGGCACGTTCTGCCGCTTCGTTCAAGACGTCGATGTCATATCCAGTCAATTCACCTTTTTCTTTGTACGTGAATGGTGGGTATGTCGCTTCTGTTCCGACCGTGATGACCGCTTCGTCCGCTCCGCTGTCTGTTTCGTTACCGCATGCTGCGAGAAGCCCGACTGAAGCTCCGATTGCGAGTACGCTCGTTAATGTCTTTTTCATAATAATTCCGCCTTTCCTATAATCCTTATATGATTACACGGTTTTAAACAATATCCTCATCATACTGGCGCGATGTCTTCATGTCAAACAAAAAACATCACCCTATTTCTAGAGTGATGTTCCTTATCAATCAATCGCTTTCGCTTGGTTCATAACATCCGCTTCAATCGCTTCACGTTTTGCTGTCGTCTTCTCGGCACGATCCGCATGCACACTGAAATAAAACTTGATTTTCGGCTCGGTTCCAGATGGACGAAGACAGAACCACGAACCGTCCGCAAAGACGAATTTCAAGACGTTTGATGATGGCAATTCAATCGTTTCCGATTTACCGGACTGTAAATCGGTCGCCACTTGTTTCTTATAGTCTTCAAAACGAACGACCTCATATCCACCGACTTCTTTTGGAGGATTGGCACGAAACGCCTCCATCATACGTCCGATTTGCTCGAGACCAGCTTTTCCTTTTAACGTCATCGACTGCAAGGACTCTTCGTAGAATCCATACTTCTCGTAAATCGACTGTAACGCATCATAAAGCGTCCGACCGTGCTGTTTATGATAAGCTGCCATCTCGGCTGCGAGTAAACAAGCCTGAACGGCATCTTTATCACGGCAGAAGTCTCCAATCAAATAGCCGTAGCTTTCTTCATACCCAAAGAGGAATTCATATTCGCCTGATTCTTCATATTGTTTGATCTTCTCACCGATGAACTTGAATCCAGTCAACGTATTTTCGAGATGTACGCCGTACGCTTTTGCAATCGCGGCACCGAGTTCAGATGTGACAATCGTCTTGGCGACAAATCCATTCGAAGGCAACGTACCTGTCTCACTCTTTTGTGAGAGGATGTATTCCATCAGGAGCGCACCTGTCTGGTTCCCAGTCAAGACGAACCATTCCCCGTCACGCCCGCGCACGGTTAAGCCGACACGGTCCGCATCCGGGTCCGTCGCCATGAGCAAATCAGCCTCGACCCGGTCCCCGTATTCCATTGCTAATTTAAATGCAGCCTTTTCTTCCGGGTTCGGATAACTGACCGTCGGGAACGCACCGTCTGGCTCTGCCTGCTCTTCTACGATGGTCACGTGCTCAAATCCATACGCCTTCAGCCCTTCCATGACCGGACGGCGTCCCGTCCCGTGGAGTGGCGAATAGACAATCCGGAGGGGGCTGTCCTGTATGTCACGGTGGATTCGAATCGACTGAAGTGCCTCCATATAGGCTTCATCGACTGATGAGTCGACGGTGAGGAGTAGCCCCGTCTGTCGGAGCGCTGCTTCATCTTCAATCTCAATTTTCAGCTCGTCTTCAATCGCATTGACATACGTCACGAGTTCATCCGCTTCCGCCGGTGGCAGCTGTCCCCCGTCTGCCCCATATACCTTGAACCCATTATATTCCGGCGGGTTGTGGCTCGCCGTGATCACGATGCCACCGAACGCATTTAAATGACGAACGGCAAACGACAGTTCAGGTGTGGCACGTAAACTTGGGAACAAATACGTCTTGATTCCGTTTGATGCCAATGTCCGCGCCGCTTCTAATGCAAACTCAGGCGAAAAATGACGTGAGTCATGGGCGATGACGACGCCGTGACGTTTCGCCTCTTCCCCTGATGCTGAGATAAAATCAGCAAATCCTTGTGACGCTTTTCGAATCGTATAGACGTTCATCCGGTTCGCACCTGGTCCGATTTCTCCACGCATCCCGCCTGTTCCAAACTCGAGCGTCTTATAAAATGCATCTTCTAATGTGGTTTCATTTTTTGCGAGTTCTTCAAGTTCCGCACGTAAATGCGGCTCGAGCCCTTCGAATTGATTCCAACGGTCATACGTTTGTTGCCATGTCATGATTCATTCCCCTTTCACCCTCAAAAAATTCAATCGAAGTACTCGCCAATTGCTTCCATCTTGTATACGATGAGAGTAACGAAACCTCGAGGTGATATTAATGTTTCCAACAATGCGTGCCCAAGAATTAAAACAAATCGTGCATACGAACTCGATTCGTTTCATCGATTGCCGATATTCGCTAAACGACGCGTCCTATGGTAAATATGTCTACCGAAAGGGACATCTTCCGAACGCTGTCTTTCTCGATTTGATGGAAGACTTGTCCGGTCCGCTCGGCGAACACGGCGGACGGCATCCGCTCCCTTCGAAAGAAGCATGGACGACAACACTTCGTCGCATCGGCTTGAAAAAAGAAGATTTGGTCATCATTTACGATGACGGCTTCCCATTCGCAGCCCGTGCATGGTGGCTCTTCAAATGGGCCGGTCACGAACGGGTCGTTGTGTTAGAAGGCGGTATCCAATCTGGCATCACTTATTGCGGTGAGACCACTACGGACGTTCCACACTATCCGACAAGCGACTATACGCCAGACTTCCAAGACCATATGATTGCGACACTCGATGAAGTGAAAGCTGCTGCGAGCGGCTCACTCTATGATTCACGAACCGAAGATCGCTTCAACGGGTCACATGAACCAATCGACTCAAAAGCAGGTCATATTCCGAACGCATTGCTCTGCTCCTATGCCGAGGCCATCACAGAACTCGGGACGTTAGAAGACTTCCACGACTTAAAAGAACTGTATAAAGATGTTCTTCCCGTTGAGAACCCCATCTTTTACTGTGGTAGCGGTGTGACCGCCTGCGTCAATATTTTGGCGCTTCACGCTCTCGGAAAAGATGATGTCCGACTCTATCCGGGATCCTATTCCGATTGGATCAGCTATCCAGAAAACGAGGTCCACCCCTAAGGGTGGATCCTTTTTATTTTACGCTCGTCGGTTTGATATTCCAGACCGCGTTTGCGTATTCCGTGATGGTACGGTCACTCGAGAAGATTCCTGACTTCGCCGTATTGACGATTGAGCTTTCAGCCCAACGTGATTGGTCACTGAACACCTCATCGACTCGTCGCTGTGCCCGCATATACGAGACAAAGTCTTTCAAGACGAGGAAGTCATCGTTATAGACGAGGAGAGAATCGAAGATGGATTGGAATTGATATTCGCCCACTTTATCGAACGTTCCGTTGACAAGACCATCGACCACATCTTTGATTTCCTTATGTGCGTGATACATCTCTGCCGCATGATAGCCTCCGAACTTCTTATAGTTCATGACTTCTTGCGGAGATAATCCAAAGATAAAGATGTGATCATCACCGACGGCGTCACGAATTTCGATATTGGCCCCGTCTAACGTTCCAATCGTCAAGGCTCCGTTCATCATGAATTTCATGTTTCCGGTACCGGATGCTTCATAGCTCGCAGTCGAGATTTGTTCGCTCAAGTCAGACCCTGGGAAAATCCGTTCGGCCATGGAGACACGATAGTTTTCAAGGAAGATGACTTTAATGAATTGACTCGCCCGCTTGTCCTTATTGATGAGCGTGGCAAGGGCATTGATATAGCGAATGATCTCTTTCGCATAGTAGTATCCCGGTGCCGCCTTGGCGCCAAAGATAAACGTGCGAGGCACCATCGTAAACGTCGGGTCCGCTTGAATCTTCAAGTAAAGCGCATGGATGTGAAGGGCATTCAGCAATTGTCGCTTATAGGCGTGCAAGCGTTTGACTTGTACGTCAAAGATGGAATGAGGGTCTACTGTCTCTCCCGTTTCTTCTTGAATGTATGCCGCTAAGTCCAATTTGTTTTGTTGCTTCACGTCCATGACTTTTTCTTGGAAGCTCCGGTCTTTCGAAACATCCATCAACTTTTCCAAGTCGTTCGGATGTTCAATCCATGACGGGCCGATTGCTTCCGTAATAGCGTCGGATAATCCCGGGTTCGACTTCAAGAGCCAGCGACGGTGTGTGATCCCGTTCGTCTTGTTGTTGAAGCGAAGCGGGAACATCTCATATAAGTAACGCATCTCGCGCTGTTTTAAAATATCCGTATGAATTTGCGCTACGCCGTTCGTTGAATGAGAACCGACGACAGCGAGATTGGCCATATTGATCTGTTCGTTTGACACAATTGCAATCTCTCCCATATGGGATTCGAGGTGCGGATAGTTGACGAGTACGTCTCGACAGAAACGTCGATTGATTTCTTCGATGATTTGATACACGCGCGGCAGGAGGCGTTGGTACATCTCGACCGGCCATTTCTCAAGCGCTTCTGCGAGTAGCGTATGGTTCGTGAACGACATGACGCTCTTCGTAATCCGCCACGCCTCGTCCCAACCGTATCCATGCTCATCCATCAAGATGCGCATCAATTCAGGGATTGCGACGACCGGATGCGTATCATTGATATGAATCGCGTAATGGTCGCCTAACTGCTTAAGTGATTTATTTCGCTTCAAATAGGAAACAAGCATCGATTGAATGCCTGCAGATACAAAAAAGTATTGTTGTTTCAAACGTAATACTTTTCCTTCATACGTCGTATCATCTGGATACAAGAATTCCGAAATTGTAGCAATCGACTGTTTATGTTTCAACAAGTCTTTATACGTCCCTTTCGTCTTCTCTAAATACGCCTCGTCGTCAAGTGGTGATTCGGCGTTCCAAAGACGTAACGTATTCACGACATCATTCTTATAACCGATAATCGGCATATCATACGGAACGGCAAGAACAACCTCGTCTGGATGATGGACGACACGCAATCGATCTCCGATTTGTTTCATCTCAATCCAGCCACCGAAATTAATCTCGATCGCTTTATCCTGACGTCTCGTTTCCCACATGTTCCCGTCACGGAGCCAGTTATCCGGCAACTCGACTTGATAGCCGTCTACAATTTTCTGTTTGAAGAGTCCATAACGATAGCGGATCCCGTTTCCATGCCCAGGTAAACTGAGTGCAGCCAACGAATCGAGGAAGCAGGCGGCCAGGCGCCCGAGCCCTCCATTCCCAAGACCCGGCTCTGGTTCCAACTCGGTAATGTCTGTGAAGTCGTATCCGAGATCTTGCAGTCCGTCTCTAACGAGCTCCAATACGTCTAAACTGAGCAAGTTGTTGTATAAGAAGCGACCTAATAAAAATTCTAGCGAGAAATAGATGACTTGCTTACTGTGTTTTTCTTCTTGACGGTCGCGCGTGTGAATCCATTTGGGCATGGCCTGCTCGCGTACCATCGTTGCCAATGTTTGATACACTTCCTGCTCTGTCCCATCCTCGATCGACTTCCCGTTCAATGCAATGAACCGTTCTTTAAATGCGTCGACAAAGCTTTGTTTATCTGTGAACATAAATCAAGTTAGCTCCTTCCACTCATGCGAATAAATGATATAACTCACGATATTGCTTGGCGGATTGTTTCCAGCTATAGTCCGCGGTCATCGCTTGATGGACGAGGGCATGCCAGTTTTCCTTTTCATAGAAGACACGAATCGCTTTTTCAATCGTCGCCAACATCTCATGAGCATTGTAGTTCATGAATCCAAAACCGGTCCCTTCTTGCGTGAACTCGTTGTACGGCTTCACGGTATCCCGGAGTCCACCTGTCTCACGTACGATCGGCAAGGTGCCATATCGCATGGAGATCAATTGACTGAGACCACAAGGCTCAAAACGTGACGGCATTAAAAAGGCATCCGATCCCGCATAAATCAAGTGTGCGAGTTCGATGTCAAAACCGATATATGACCCGACTTTCCCCGGGTGAGCGGCTGTCATCTCGTGAACGATTCCTTCATATTCCGGTTGTCCCGAACCGAGGAACGCGAACTGGCAAGGGAGCTGTCCAAGTTCTTCACGGACACCGTTGATTAAATCGAGCCCCTTTTGGTCAACGAGTCGGCTGACAAAACCGATGAGCATGACATCGTCACGTACTTCAAGCCCAAGTCGCTCTTGTAACGCCCGTTTGTTGACAACTTTTCCTTGTTTATAGGTGTCTAGATTGTACGTCTCTGCGATTCGCTGATCCGTACTCGGATCGTTTGTCGCCAAATCAATCCCGTTTAAAATGCCACGCACGTCGACTGCTCGATGACGCAACGCCCCGTCTAAGCCTTCACCGTAATAGGGTTCCATGATTTCGTCGCGATACGACGGGCTGACGGTCGTGATTTGATCGGAATGGACGATGCCGGCTTTCATGTAATTGACGAGACCGTTATGTTGAATTCCTTCGGCCGTGAAATGTTCAGGACCGAACTGTAGCAATTCTCCAAGAATCTCTTCTGGGAAAATCCCCTGGTATTGTAGGTTATGGATGGTATACACAGTGCGAATGCGTTGATACGCTTCAATATGTTGATAATGGATTCGTAAGAAGGCCGGTAAAATACCTGTCTGCCAGTCATGACAATGCAGGACATCGGGTACGTCTTCCATCTTCCCAATCATTTCGAGTACAGCGCGAGAGAAGAAGGCGAATCGTTCAGCATCATCAAAGTGTCCATATAAGACACCGTCACGTTTAAAGTAATACTCGTTGTCGATGAAGTAATACGTGATGCCGTCCCGCTCTAACTTCAAGACTGCCCCGAACTGTTTGCGCCACCCGACCGGAACAATCAGGTCGAATAAATACTCCATCTCGTCCACATACTCTTCAGCGATCGAGCCATATTTCGGCATGACAACACTGACTTCTTCTCCTAGGCCCGCCACCGCTTGAGGGAGCGAACCGACAACGTCGGCCAGCCCCCCCGTTTTCATGAACGGTGCCGCTTCTGAAGCAACATACCAAATTTTCATAAAATCCTCCTCATACCACTGTTCGTTTCGCGATGACAATCGGTTCGTCGATTGTGCCTCGGATGACCTGTCCTCGTTTTACAACAACTTCTTTATCCAAAATCGCGTTTTCAACGACAGCTCCTTCTTCAATGATCGATTTTGATGAAATGATTGAGTTTTTCACGCGTGCGTGTTTACTGACTTCAACACCACGGAAGAGAATACTATTTTGCACCTCGCCATGAATCTTACATCCATTTGCCACGAGCGCCTCGTTTACCTTTGATCCTTTCAAATAACGAGTCGGTGGCTCATGTTTGATTTTCGTGTAGATATGCGGGAAGTCATAAATGATGCCTTCGCCACGGAGTAATCGCATGCTTTCATTATAGTAAGAAAGCACCGAGTGAATGACCTGCATTTTCCCGACATAATGGTACCCGTGCACGTGTAAACGATGAAGCTGGGGACGAATGACGCCATCCAACAGGTCATATTCGCCTTTAGAGGTCGCTTCATCAACGAGACGCATGAAGAGATTCTTCGACATAATGATCGTTTCTGTGTATGTGTACTCATCATCCGGTGAGAATCCGCGCTCAGAGATGCCGATGACGCGGTCATTCTCCCCAAGGCGTATCGGACGGCAATAGCCACATTTCTGTTCATGGGTCGTATAGGCAAGCGTGATGTCCGCGCCCATCGATTTATGATGTGCGAGCATGTCGTTGTAGTCAATCGTCGTCAATACATTCGAACCTGTGATGACCACATACGGCTGCTTGCTGCGAATGAAGTGTTCACGGTGCATCGAGAAGTTGGCCAAGTCGCCAAGATACGCTTCTCCGTCCGGTTTCAACGCTGGTGGGAAGATGTGGAGACCGCCTTGCGAACGGTCCAAATCCCACTCTTTCCCTGAACCGAGATGATCCATCAATGAGCGATACTTATCTAACGTAAAGATCCCGACTTGATTAATATTTTGTGTGATCATATTCGTCAAGGTGAAGTCTATCAGGCGATAGCGTCCTGAGAATGGGACTGATGCCAGATTACGATGTCCAGTAAATTCCGGAAACAGACCTTGTTCCGTTCCTAAGTTAATGACCCCTAATAAATCGTTCGTCAACAGTAACGCCTCCTTGCGTGTCTCTTTACTCGTATCAAACTCTTTGTTTGAAGACGGTTCCACTTTCAATGTTTTCGTGTGGTTCAATAACAACGATTTCACCACCCGGCTCACCTACTGTCGCGCCGTCTTCAATGACTGCACAGCTAGCGACAATGGCTCTGTGAATTGTTACATCCTTCCCGATTCTAGCTCCTGGCATAATCACCGAGTCTTTAACGAGTGAACCTTCTCCAACACGGACATCGTAAAATAGCACTGAATGTTGGACTTCACCTTCGATATGACACCCTTCGTTAATCACAGACTGTTCGACACAAGCGTCTTTTCCAATATACTGAGGAGTCTGGTTCGGGTTGACCGAATAGATTTTCCACTCCGGGTCATATAAATCGAATGGAGGCTCTTCTTCCAAGAGGTCCATATTCGCTTCCCAAAGAGACTGGATCGTACCGACGTCTTTCCAATAGCCTTTGAATTTATAAGCGAAGACGTCGAGTCCTTGAAGAAGCGTGTTCGGAATGATATTCTTCCCGAAGTCAAAGCTAGACGTTTCGTCTTCAGCATCTTTAATCAAATGTTCGCGCAAGACGCTCCAGTTGAAGATATAAATCCCCATCGAAGCCAAGTTGCTCTTCGGTTCTTCTGGCTTCTCTTCGAACTCATTGATACGGAGGTCATCCGCTGTGTTCAAAATTCCGAAACGCGGCGCTTCGTCCCACGGCACTTCCATGACAGAGATGGTCACATCGGCTTGTTTTTCTTTATGGGCTTCGAGCATTTTCTCGTAGTCCATTTTATAGATGTGGTCTCCCGAAAGAATCAACACATAATCTGGATCGTAATCATCGATATAGCTCAAGTTACGATAGATTGCATTGGCCGTCCCCTCGTACCAGTTTTTCCCCGACTGTGCTTGGTAAGGTGGGAGAATGGCTAACCCCCCGTTGCGACGATCTAAATCCCATGCCGTCCCGATTCCTAAGTAACGATTCAATTCAAGTGGCTCATATTGCGTTAATACCCCGACTGTTGTAATTCCCGAGTTCGTGCAGTTTGACAATGGGAAATCGATAATGCGGTACTTTCCGCCGAAATTCACGGCCGGTTTCGCCGTTTTTCGCGTGAGAGGCCCCAATCGCTTTCCTTCTCCTCCCGCAAGGAGCATCGCAACCATTTCTTGCTTCATAAATAATAAGCCTCCTCAAAATCGTGATATACAACCTCTTTTACCCTTTTTCGCCCTTTCCTAAAGTATTCCTTCTCGAATTATTATATGATAACGTTTACATTTTTATTTTTTTGTAAATTGGACGATATAATGTATAGAGAGAGGTGAAATAGATGAGAGCTTGGATTGGAACCTTATTTTTTGCTGGACTTTTGGCTGCTTCCTTGTCACTTGCCACTGCATTGAAAGAAGAGATTGATCAGGCAGATGAAATTCTATCTTGGGGACAAGAGCTGGTATCGGCACAACCACTCTCGTCAATGCATGCCGTCACACTCGCATACAACGGTGGAGAACAGCAAATCTACTTGGCGGGCCGCAGAAATGACGTGTCTCCGAAAGCGTTGCCCGAACATATCCAAGATGCGATTACGACCATCGAAGACCGTAAGTTCAATGCTCATCCCGGTTATGATTTGAGCGGGATTGCCCGAGCATTTATCAATAACGCGAACGAGACATCTGTCCAAGGTGGGAGTACAATCACGCAACAGTTGGCACGGAACGTGTACCTCACACATGAACGGACATATGAACGAAAAGTGAAAGAGTTATTGCTTGCTCGAGCACTAGAAAAAAATTATAGCAAGAAAGAAATTTTAACAGCTTATAGCAACGTTATTTTTTTTGGACATAATGTATATGGGATTCAATCGGCAGCCGATACATACTTTTCACGACCGCTCGACGATCTGAATTGGAATCAACTCGCTTACTTGTTGACAGTACCGAATAATCCGTCACTTTATGATCCCCTCAATCCATCCGATGCTTTTTTTGAGCGTAAGGACCGAATCTTGACGCAACTGTTTGAAGCGGGTGTTCTCTCGAAGAGTGCTTACGATCAGTATCATGGCGTCAAGCTCCAAGCATCGTTTCGCAGTCAAACGATTCAATACCCGGACTATATGGATACAGCCGTCCGTGAAGCGATTCAATTGGTACGGACACGTTACGACTTAGATGATACCGAGGCGAGAGAATATTTGTCCACGCATGAAGCGACGATCGAAACTTACTTATCAACCGGGAAGCAGAAACAAGCAAAACAGGTGATGAGTCAACTCCCTCCCGGTGTGAACGGTGGCTATACGGAACTGACACCTCAAGGGAGAATCGTGGCCATGGTCGACTCTGAGATGACGCAGGTCGGTGAGTTCAACCGAGCGACCCAGGCGTACCGCCAACCAGGTTCCGCAATCAAACCGATCCTCGTTTTCGCCCCATTTATCGAAGAGACAGGAGCGAAACTTGACACGGTACTTGACGGTCGTCCGGCTTGTTACGGTTCTTATTGTCCCGGAAATAGTCACAACCGTGTGTTAGGCGATGTCTTATTGAAAGATGCGGTCGCTTTCTCGTATAACACACCTGCGCTCGCCGCCTTCTCAGCAATCGATCAGGAACGCGCGTATAAGACAGCTGATATGATGTTCAGTCAATGGGATGAACAGGACGAGAACTTAGCGAGTGCCCTTGGCGGTCTCACACAAGGGGTCTCCCCAAAAGAACTAGCCGCCGCCTACACCCCGTTCTTAAATAAAGGGGAGTATACATCCGGACATACAATCAAACAAATCACATTCAAGTCCGGTGAACCAACGTTGACCCCGATCTTAACCGAAGAGACAGTCTGGTCTCCGGAAACGATCAGTGAGATGAAAAAAGCGTTATCGACCGTCACCTCATACGGCACAGGTCGCTATGCGAATCAGCTGAAACGTGAGTTTGAGTATCTCGGAGGAAAGACCGGAACAACGAACGACAACAAAGATATGTGGTATGTCGGACTAACCAATCGCACCATCACCGCCATCTGGCTCGGTGCCGATACGCCCCGCCCATTCCCGGAACTCGCCAACCGTGCGTATCCGGCGATTGTCTGGACACAGGCACACCAATAAAAGGAGTCAGCCACTGAAAAGTGGACTGACTCCTTTTGCTTTATAATCGACGTTCGATTTGAAGTCGATATGCTCCCCAATGCTCCATTAACTCGTCGTGATTGATTAGTTTCCATGGATTGAAACGGACTTGACCATGTTTATTGAAATAGAGTCCTTGTCGCACACAGTAACTCGCATGGACCAGTTGCCCTTGGTCGCTCCAAAACGTCAGGACGTCATTCGGCCTCAGTGTATCATCCTTCACAGTTTCGTACCTACTTCGCTTTAATGTCTGAAGGAACGTCTCTGGATGAACCCATCGGTGAACGACCTGTTCGTTTCCCGTGACCGCAAACAACGTCGCCGCGAGACAGTTACTTCCATCTTGGATCGGAAACCGATTTGCATAATCCGCAATATGCGAAGCAATCGAGTCATCACAGGGTTCCCCTTCCCAACGATCCCACTCCTTCGCATAGTCGAGCAGGAGAGAATGACGCATCTCGATGTCGAGCTCATTCCAATTTTGCGGATGCAAAACGATGACACACGCGCCATCCTTCTCTATAATCATCTCATTCGATAGACGTTTCATCTGCTCGACTGATATCGGCAAAACAAGACCACGATGGGTCGTCACTTGAAATTCCAATAAACGTGTTTTGACGTGCTCCTGTAACTCCTTCAAAAAGCTAGAGAACGCATGGATGACATAAGTCACGTCTTGACCCATCTGCCACGTCACATACGGATTCGTGATGTCGGGTCTGCGGTAAAGCGGATGATTGAAAAACTCCTGCCTCGGAATCACGAGACAGGAACTCGGTATATCCTCAAGAAACGAAGAATCAATCCAATACAAGGTTTCCTCCGGGACAAATGATAGACACCACGCTTCGATCACATCAGAGGTTGGTCCAAAAGAACGCTTCATAAGATGATATCTCCGACAGAGTTAAACAAGCGAAGGACCGACCAACCTAACCCGCTGACCAAAGTCGCCCACATGACGGCCTGCATAAGTAATAAGCCGATGGCACGTGGGACGGACATCGATTGGCTTACTTGCCAGACATAGTAAAAGAGATACATCAAGAGCGTGCCAACGAGCACGGCGATAACGGCGAGCAATGTGTTCAAAAAGAGAAAGCTGATTCCGGACCCGATGAGAAAGATGATGGCACCAGGTTTGAGCCGATGAAGCGACGTGCCATTTGTCTCTCGCGCAAAAAAAGCGAAACCGAGTTGATTGAACGTATCGGCTACCAATTTGAATGCGCTAAACAACATAAAGAAAATCGTAAAGAATACGACGAGCACGAGCACTTTCGTCTCTTGCACGGATAACAGTTCGATAATTTCACTATATACGCCAATTTGATTCAGCCATTGGATTACGTACTCGGAGGTCGCAATCGCAAGTGACATCGAAAACAAAATAATTCCGATGAGTGGGGCATAGCTCAGTAAGTACACATTCGTTTTCATGTTCCTTCTCCAATTTCACAGTAATTTCTTATATTCAGTGCAATTCACCTACCAAGTATATTATACTATTTATAGTTATGGAGAATAAAAGGGGGATTTTTGGATGGGCCTATTATTGATGGTTGGAATCAGCGTAGTCTTCCTCGCAGCGATTTTGACAGCTGGATATAACCGTAAACCTGAGGGTAACGAATAAGAGCCGGGATTCTTACGAATCCGGCTCTTTTTTATTTCAATCCTGCATATCCCTGTTGGCGAAGCGCCTCATATACGATGATGGCTGCTGTATTCGATACGTTCAATGAACGAACGAGGTTCGATTGTGGTAGGCGGATGCAGCGATCTAAATTGTTCTCAATGACTTCCATCGGTAACCCTTTCGTCTCACGACCAAAGACAAAGAAGTAGTCACCGTCTACATCTGAAACGTCCAAATCACTCGGGTATTGTTCCCCGTACTTCGTAATATAAAAGAACTGACCATCCGGATGCTTCTCCCACAGCTCTTCTAACGAGTCATGATAGCGTACATCGACAAATTGCCAATAGTCGAGACCGGCACGCTTTAACATCTTATCATCCGTCGAGAACCCGAGCGGACGAATCAAATGAAGCACCGAGTTCGTCGCCGCACACGTACGTGAGACGTTCCCTGTATTTGCTGGTATTTCTGGTTGAAACATTACGACATGAATTGCCATGGTTGATTTCCCTCACTTTTTCATTTCAAATTCTAGAAGGCGTTGTTTCTCAGCCAATCCTCCCGCAAAACCGACAAGCTTCCCACTACTTCCAATGACACGGTGACACGGAAATAGAATCGGTAACGGATTTCGATTGAGCGCCTGACCGACGGCGCGAACAGCTTTCGGCCGACCGATTTGTTCAGCAATTTGCTTATATGTGCGTGTCTCGCCATATGGAATGGTCAAGAGCGCATCCCAAACCTCCTGTTGAAACGGTGTCCCGTTCATTTCGACATAGGCACGATCTGCTTCTTGAAATCCTGTCTTCTCGACTCGTGTCATGAGATCTCGCAACCACTCAGGTGCTTCCTCTTTCGGTTCATGTGTTGTGAACTCCAATTCGGTCAACTTACCTGCTCCATTTATCTCGTACATTAGTGGTCCCCACTTAGACGACACGATCTTCATGTGCCCACTCCTCTCGATATATGCGAATCTCTTCATGAACCATATCAGATGTTTCATTCCGTTCAATCTCTTCAAATATCGAATCGGCATCAGGTCCAAGAATCGCACCGATTGCCCAAACAGCCGTCGCGCGCATATCTTCGCGTTCATCCTGTTTAATGAATTCCCTTAAGATTGGAATCGCTGAAGGTTCACGGTAGTGCGCGAGCGCTAAAATCGCATTTCGTTGAATCGGTTTCTTCCCGCGCCATGCGCCTGATAAATGTCCGAACTTTTGTTTGAACTCCCGATTGCTTAATGTCAGAAGAGGCTCTAAGAGCGGTTTGACAATCTCAGCTTCCGGTAACAATTCTTCATGGTGGCGCCAATCCTTTTTGCGATTATATGGACAGACTTGCTGACACGTGTCACATCCATATAATCGACCACCAAGCTTCGACCGAAACTCTCGTGGCATCAACGTCTTCATCTGCGTGAGATAGGCGATACAGCGCTTCGCATCGAGGACACCTGGTTCAACAAGGGCCGTCGTCGGACAAGCTGTAATACATTTATCGCAATCCCCACATCCGTCTTCAATTGCTTCATCCGGTGGTAAGTATACATCTAAAATCATTTCGCCCAAATAAAGATAGGATCCTTTCTCAGGAGAGATGATGGAACAGTTTTTCCCACTAAATCCAATCCCCGCACGTTCTGCGACAGCACGGTCGACGAGCTCACCCGTATCGACCATCGAACGCGTTCGCACGTTTGGAACCAATTCTTCAATGTACGCTTGAAGTTTGGCCAATCGATCGCCGACCGCCCGATGGTAATCGAGTCCCCACGAAGCACGAGCAAACAACCCTCGTCTCTCCCCGGCGACACTACGGGGCGCATCTTTTAATTTACTTGGATAGGTGATGGCGATCGCAATGATCGACTGTGCCTCTTCAAGCAGAAGTTCAGGATTTGTGCGTTTCTCTAAATCCGATTCTTCGAATCCAGAGTCATATCCTTTCTCCTGTTGTCGAATGAGTCGTTGTTTCATGACGATGAACGGATCAGCTGTCGTCACTTTCAACTCATCAATCCCGATGGTTTCGGCATACGCTAAGATTTGTTGTTTTAATGTGTACGGGTCCATTCCGTTCACCTCCTCTATATATTTTCGCATACAAAAAATCTCTCCGCCACTCGGCAGAGAGATATGAAGCGGGTGAAGAGAATCGAACTCTCGTCATCAGCTTGGAAGGCTGAGGTTTTACCATTAAACTACACCCGCATGAAATATTGTTGTCATTCAAGCGACTATAGTTAATATACACCTATACTATTAATCTGTCAACAAGTATTCGTAAGTTTTTCTAAATTCAACGAAATCAATATGTTAATATATCTTAATCATTCAAAAGATCATGGATGAAACAAAGAATCGAGTGGCGTCAGGATTTGAAATTGACGGCCGTGCCCCTCTGTTTCTGCAAACGTAAACGCTGTAAGTTGACCGTCCTGATACAAATCTACATGAAGGAAACGATCTTGGATATTGTTATAGATATGGAAGACGTCTCGTGTTTGTCCAATTCGCTCGACTTGCTTCAAAAGTTCTTCTTTGACGGGACGTGACATCTGATTTGCAACGTGTGTATGGAAGATACATAACGTCTCTGTCTCCGACACACGCGATACGAGATCTTGTAGCATCGTCACACCATCCCCTTCAATGAGCGTCACCATATTAAAATTGATTTCATTCATGGCAGCCTGAAGCAGTTGCCGTCGTGTCTCATGCTCTGACCAGATTAACGCATTCAACCATGACCGCTCTGCTTGATCTGTCAAGTCCACAATGTTCAAATCGACACCAATACGCGTTCCGATGTCTAATAGCGTCTTAGCCTCGAGATGGAATGATTCGTTCGATTCGACGGTCGCTGAGATGTTTACTGATGAGATGCTTATCGGGTTGATTGGGACGCCATTATACTCATAAGCGTACTGGTCAACAAATAGTTGAAGCCCTGCACTCGTTCCGATTTCGAGCAGTGCGAGTGATTGCTTCGTCTGTTGTTGAATCTTCGAAAATATCGGATACAAGTAGGCGCATCGTTGAACCTCGTTCGTTTGCACACGACGGGTCCTCAATCGATGACGGATCTCACTTTCGTATGTATGGCAAAAAGCTAAAAAGAGGGAAATACATCTTCAGCTTGTTTTGGATATTTTGTCACGCTAGGATAATAGGTGGCCAACTCATCAGCAGAGTGTTGAATTACCAGTTCATGAACAGATGCAAACAATAGATTTGGAGCAGGTTGTCCCTTTGGTATGTCTTCACACAAAGATAAGAGCCATTCATGCTGGGCCACTTCTCGAGCTAGCACTTCGTATAAGCGACTAGAACCCACACATTCGTTGTCAGCAAATCGGATGAACCGATTCGATTGTTCTGTATATTGAATATCATCCACCTCGTTTCTTCTTGTTAAAACATTCGAGCTGAATGAATGTCCTTCCTTCTCAAAAAAGGATAGAGAACAGAAAAAAGACCCTAACCTCAGTTAGAGTCATACGGATACCGGTGGTCGGAGTCGAACCGACACTCCAGAGGAACACGATTTTGAGTCGTGCGCGTCTACCAATTCCGCCACACCGGCATATTATGTTGGAGGCGCCAGTCGGAATCGAACCGACGATAAAGGAGTTGCAGTCCTCTGCCTTACCACTTGGCTATGGCGCCAAAAGTCATTGGAGCGGAAGACGGGATTCGAACCCGCGACCCCGACCTTGGCAAGGTCGTATTCTACCACTGAACTACTTCCGCAAAATGGCTGGGCTGGAAGGGATCGAACCTTCGCATGTCGGAATCAAAATCCGATGCCTTACCACTTGGCTACAGCCCAATAATAATGGGGCGACTGAAGGGAATTGAACCCTCGAATGCCGGAATCACAATCCGGTGCGTTAACCACTTCGCCACAATCGCCATGATGAAATTAAAACAGGGGCAGCAGGAATCGAACCCGCGCTGACGGTTTTGGAGACCGTAGTTCTACCGCTAAACTATGCCCCTAAGTGGTGGGGGGGGGCGGATTCGAACCGCCGAACCCGAGGGAGCGGATTTACAGTCCGCCGCGTTTAGCCACTTCGCTACCCCCCCACATATGGTGGCTTTGGACGGAATCGAACCGCCGACACAAGGATTTTCAGTCCTTTGCTCTACCAACTGAGCTACAAAGCCATATGTAGTATGATTGATTTTAAAATAAAAATGGCGGTCTCGACGGGATTCGAACCCGCGATCTTCTGCGTGACAGGCAGACATGTTAACCCCTACACCACGAGACCGGACTTAATTGCGGGGGCCGGATTTGAACCGACGACCTTCGGGTTATGAGCCCGACGAGCTACCAGACTGCTCCACCCCGCGACGATATAAAATTAAATGGTGACCCGTACGGGATTCGAACCCGTGTTACCGCCGTGAAAGGGCGGTGTCTTAACCGCTTGACCAACGGGCCA